>DAORUL010000142.1:0-4027 GCA_035433165.1 Thermomonas sp.
GGCCGAAGGCACGCTTGCCTTCGATGCGAAAGCCGGTAAACGGATTGTCCGGCTCGAACACCGTATCCAGATGTCCGATCAGCAGCACCCGCTTGCCCTTGCCGTTGCCCGGGTGGATTGCAATCAAATGTCCGGCGCGCCCGGTGTCCGGCATGGGCTTGAAGTCCACCTGAAAGCCAAGTGCTTCGAATTCCGGGCGCAGCATGTTCGCCACTGCCGTCACTCCCGCCGTGTTGAAGGTGCCGCTGTTTTGCGCCACCAATTGCTTGAGCAGGGCGGTGCTGCGGGCTTGGCTGGCGTCGGCAGCGCGGCTGATGCGCAGCTCGGTGGGCGCAAGCGCGGCACGGGTGGGCGTGGCAAGGGCAAGACTCAGCAGCAGCGCGCTGGCAATCGGGGCAAGATGGGGCATGGGTAAGGCTCGCAGTCGATGCCGAACCATACCGCAGCCAACCCTTGTTCGGGATTTGACTTGAATCACGGCAGCCCGCCCGCATTTGCAGGACAGTGGCCGTACCAAGGCCTTTTCCTACAGGATTACTCCCATGCGCATGGACAAACTTACCTCGCGCTTCCAGCAGGCTTTGAGCGACGCGCAGTCGCTGGCCGTGGGTCGCGATCACAATCTGATTGAGCCTGCTCACCTGTTGCTGGCCTTGCTGGATCAACAAGGTGGCGGCACCCGCCCATTGCTGGCGCAGGCCGGTGTGAATGCGGCCGATCTGCGGCTGCGCCTGGCCGAGGCGCTGGACAAGTTGCCGGAAGTCTCCGGGCAGGCCGGCACGGTCAGTGTGGGCAACGATTTGTCGCGCCTGCTCAATGTGACGGACAAGCTGGCACAACAACGCGGCGATGCCTTTATCGCCAGCGAATTGTTCTTGCTGGCCGCAATTGACGATAGTGGCGATACCGGCAAAGCATTGAAAGCGGCCGGCGCAAACAAGACCAAGTTGGAAGCGGCGATCGACAAGCTGCGCGGCGGCGAGAAAGTGACCGACGAGAACGCCGAAGAAGCGCGGCAGGCGTTGGAAAAATACACGATTGACCTCACTGCCCGCGCCGAGACCGGCAAGCTGGACCCGGTGGTTGGCCGTGATGAAGAAATCCGCCGCACCATTCAAGTGCTGCAGCGGCGCACCAAGAACAACCCGGTGCTGATCGGTGAGCCGGGCGTGGGCAAGACCGCGATTGTGGAAGGCCTAGCCCAGCGCATCATCAATAACGAAGTGCCCGAAGGCCTGCGCGGCAAGCGCCTGTTGTCGCTGGATATGGGCGCGTTGATCGCCGGTGCGAAGTTCCGTGGCGAGTTCGAGGAACGCCTGAAGGCGGTACTCAATGACCTGTCGAAAAACGAAGGTCAGATCATTTTGTTTATCGACGAATTGCATACGATGGTCGGCGCAGGAAAAGCTGAAGGCGCGATGGATGCCGGCAATATGCTCAAGCCGGCGTTGGCGCGCGGCGAGCTGCACTGCATCGGTGCCACCACGCTCGACGAATATCGCAAGTACATCGAGAAAGACGCCGCGTTGGAGCGCCGCTTCCAGAAAGTATTCGTGGGCGAACCCACGGTGGAAGACACCATTGCCATTTTGCGCGGCCTGAAAGAGCGCTACGCGGTGCATCACGGCGTGGAGATCACCGACCCCGCGATTGTTGCCGCGGCTACGCTCTCCAACCGCTACATCGCGGATCGCCAATTGCCCGACAAGGCCATCGACCTGATGGACGAAGCGGCCAGCCGCATCCGCATGGAGATCGACTCCAAGCCGGAAGAAATGGATCGCAAGGAGCGCCGCCTGATCCAGCTGAAAATCCAGCGTGAGGCACTGAAAAAAGAGAAAGACGCCGAATCCAAACAGCGCTTGGCCGATTTGGAAGCCGAGATCAATACGCTGGAGCGCGAGTTCAACGACCTGGAGGAAATCTGGAAGGCCGAGAAAGCCACCTTGCAAGGGGCCACCAAGGTCAAGGAACAGATCGAAGCCGCACGGCTGGAACTGGAAGCCGCCCAGCGCCGGCAGGATTACGCACGCATGAGCGAAATCCAGTACGGGCAGATTCCGCAATTGGAAAAGCAGCTGGCCGCCGCGCAGGAAGCCGAGACCCGCGGCTTCACCCTGCTGCAGGACAAAGTGACTGCCGAGGAAATCGCGCAGGTGGTGGCGCGCTGGACCGGCATTCCGGTGTCCAAGATGCTGGAAGGCGAGCGCGAAAAACTCCTGCAGATGGAAGCGCAGTTGCACACCCGCGTGGTCGGCCAGGAGGAGGCGATCAAGGTGGTGTCGGATGCGGTGCGCCGCTCGCGCGCGGGGCTGTCTGATCCAAATCGCCCCAGCGGCTCATTCCTGTTCCTCGGCCCGACCGGCGTGGGCAAGACCGAGCTGTGCAAGGCGTTGGCCGACTTCCTGTTCGACTCCAGCGATGCGATGGTGCGCATCGACATGAGCGAGTTCATGGAAAAGCACAGCGTCAGCCGGCTGATCGGCGCGCCGCCCGGCTATGTGGGCTATGAAGAAGGCGGCTATCTGACCGAGGCCGTGCGCCGCCGCCCGTACAGCGTGATCTTGCTGGACGAAGTGGAGAAAGCGCATCCGGATGTGTTCAACATCCTGCTGCAAGTGTTGGATGACGGCCGCCTCACTGACGGCCAAGGCCGCACCGTGGACTTCCGCAATGCGGTGATCGTGATGACCAGCAACCTTGGCAGCCATCAGATTCAGGAGCTGGCCGGCGACGATTCGCCCGAGGCTTACATCCAGATGAAGGCCGCGGTGATGGGGGTGGTGCAGGCGCACTTCCGCCCCGAGTTCATCAACCGGCTGGACGACATCGTGGTGTTCCACCCGCTGGACAAGGCGCAGATCAAACAGATTGCGCGCATCCAATTGCGCAGTCTGGAAAAGCGTCTGGGCGAACGCGGCATTCGCATCGAACTATCCGATGCGGCGTTCGACCTGCTCGGGAATGTCGGCTTTGATCCGGTCTACGGCGCCCGTCCGCTCAAGCGCGCCATCCAGCAACAACTGGAAAACCCGCTGGCGCAGCAAATCCTGTCCGGCCAGTTTGGCAATGGCGACGTGGTGAAGGTGGATGCTGAGGGCGGCAGATTGGTGTTCGTCAAATGATGCCATGCCCCGGCACGGATACCGGCCGGGGCGATGCCCGTTTTACTTGGCAACAAATTTGAGCGGGCCTTTGTAGTCTGGCCAACGAATGGACGTTGGCAGCCGCTTGTTGAGGGCAATCTCTGGCGATGCGCTGTCGCCGTTGGCCGACAGGCTTGCCATCAGGGTGGGCATCCAGAAGTTCACCGCAAACGTCGCGTCCTTGTAGATGACCGGCTTGATATGCAGCGTGGTGGTTTGGCCTGGCTCGATGCGGAATGCCACCACGTCTTCGTTCACATATGCGCCCTTGTCGAGGATCTTTTGCACGCTGAAGGCGGTCGTCATTTCCAGCCCGATGCCGGTAATTCGATAGTCGCCGGCGGGAAGTTCGATCGTCTCGGACTGGCCATAGCGGGTCATGTGGTTGATTGGATAGTCGATGAACTGTTTGGCCACCATGGTGAATACCAACAGGCCATCCTTTACGCCCCATTCGATGCCGCCACTGCGCAGCTGCTTGTCGACTTTCTTCGGCAGCGTCTGCTCGCTGGTGAATGGTGACACGTCAACCACAAGCTGGCCTGCTTGCTGTGCGAAAGCGCTGCGACTGAACAACATCGAGAGTGCCAGTGTGGTGGCAAGCCAGAATTTCAACATGCGAATCTCCGTGATCGTGGTGTGTTTGCTAGCGTGCGTATGATAGCGGCAGCCAGTTGCGCGGCAATGCGCGGGGAGTCTGGATGGTATTCAAATACGGGAACGGACACGGCGAAGCCGTGCATTCCGATGCAGGCCGCACTGGAGTGTGGCGTTGACTTGCGGGCAAGGGCTGGTGCGGTTGTCTGCGCCTGCGGCAGTTCGATCATGACCGTGATGCGGGTGTTTTCGCATACCTGCTCGAATACCGAAATTGTCTGCGC
>DAORUL010000143.1:0-3899 GCA_035433165.1 Thermomonas sp.
TCACGCGGCATCGTCACCATGCGCCACGTGCGCGGGCTGTCTTGCCAGCGGTAGGGCTTGCCATCGGCCAAGGTCGGCGCATAACTGCGCAGATCGCCATAGGGTTGCAGCATCTCGCCTTTGTTCTTCATCCCATGCGGCCGCCAGCCGGCAAAGCGCAGTGCGCCGGCGGTCACCATGACGCCAAAAAACAGCAGCAGCACAATCAGCAAGGTCTTGCGATTGTGGCGTAGTACCGACGTTGCGGGCGTTGCGTCACTCATGATGTCTTCTTTCGTTTGAACGTCAGTACCAAGGCCACCACCAACACCGTGATCGCCAGCCCGAACCATTGCACCGCATAGCCTAAATGACGCTCGGGGGTCAGGGTGTTGGGCAGGATGTCCAGATCACGCTCGGCCGGTGCCAACATCACGCCGGCATCGTCGTGCGCACGTGCAGGATCCAGCCGCAAGACGCGGGGCGCAATGCCGGTGGGCAGGTGCAATGCCTTGGCCAGCGCCGGCACATCCATGCGCGCCGCCAACCAGCGCTGTTCCCCCAAGCTGGCCAGCGCTTGACCATGCTGCAAGCCTTCGGCCGGCGGCGGGGCCAACAGACCCCGCACCGCTTGCTCCGCGTGGGCCGGGCAGCCAAATACAGGCATCGTGCGCGTGCCATTCAGCGGCCACCAACCTGCATCCAGCAAGACCGCTTGACTGCCGATATCGGGCAGCAATACGCAATACATGCGCACACCT
Organism: Thermomonas sp.; assembly: GCA_035433165.1. Taxonomy (GTDB): domain Bacteria; phylum Pseudomonadota; class Gammaproteobacteria; order Xanthomonadales; family Xanthomonadaceae; genus Thermomonas. Next base: position 741 of record DAORUL010000143.1, read on the forward strand.
GCGCGCCCTGCGTGCTGTTGGTTGTCCAGCCACACGGTGACGTTGGCAATCCGCCCCTGCCCGCTTGACCAGTCGTAATTGGAGGCGCGTTTGGGATCCGATGCCAGCAGCAGCGGCTGCGGATGGCCGTGATCGAGGGCTTGTTGCGCCTGCGCCAGCATTGCCTGTTTTTCGTGCATGCGCGCCAGTTGCCAGTGGCCTAACCACGAAAATCCGGCCGCCAGCAGCAGTGCCAGCAGCCACCACACCCACATTCGACGCGTGATTGCACTCATTGCGCCGTATCATCCACCGCATCAATGCGGTTTGCCCGCGGCTGCCCGGCTTTGGAGAGAGATGTGAACGAGTCGCTGAAAATTCTGCTCATCGTGGGTTTTTTGATCCTCATCCTGTGGAACCTGGGTGCTGGCCTGTATTACATGCTGGTGGATAAAGGCCAGACCAAGCGCACGGTCAATTCGCTGACCAAACGGATTGCCCTGAGTATCGGTTTGATCCTGTTTGTGGTGTTGGCCATCAAAATGGGCTGGATCACCCCGCATGGCGTGGGCCGCGCGCCGGGCTGACCCCTGATACCACTTGACGCACAAAGGCCGGCATCGCCGGCCTCTTTGTTGTGCCGTCCACTCCCCGCGTCGCGGAGAGCAGGAGAATCACAGCACGTAAACGAACAGGAACAGGCCCAGCCACACCACGTCGACGAAGTGCCAATACCAAGCCACCGCTTCAAACGCAAAGTGGTTGTCCTTGCTGAAATGACCCTTGGCGCAGCGCAGCCACATCACTGCCAACATGATCGTGCCCAGCGTGACGTGCGCACCGTGGAAACCGGTGAGCATGAAGAACGTGGATCCGTAGATACCCGAGCCCAAGGTCAAGTTCAGGGTGTGATAGGCATGGATGTATTCGGTGGCCTGGAAGTACAGGAACAGGCAACCCAGCAGCACGGTCAATCCCAGGAACAGCATCAAGGCACCGCGCTTGCCTGCTTTCAGCGCGTGATGGGCAATCGTCACCGTCACGCCAGAGGTCAGCAGGATCAAGGTATTGAGCAGCGGCAAACCCCACGCCGGCACGGTCTGATACGCGCCGCCGATATCGGCCGGGCCGTTGCTGGGCCAACCGGCAGAAAAACCCGGCCACAGCAATTCATGGGTGACGACCCCGTGACCTTCGCCATTGAGCCACGGCATCGCAAACTGACGTGCGTAGAACAACGCGCCGAAGAAGGCAGCAAAGAACATCACTTCCGAGAAGATGAACCACACCATCCCCATCCGGAATGAGACATCCACCTGCTTGTTGTAATGCCCGGCCAGTGATTCACGAATCACGTCGCCAAACCACTTGAACAAAATCGCCAACAGACTGGCGATGCCAATCAAGAACACCGTGCGTCCCCAGCTGACCTCGTTCAACCAGCACGCAAAGCCGACCATGGTGGTGAACAGCGCCACCGAGGCGAACACCGGCCATTTGCTGCCGTGTGGAACGTAATAGGTGTCCTGGTCGTGGCTGCCGTGCGCGGCGTGTGCATTGGCCATGGTGGTTTTCCGAAGTCTTGGGAAGGTCAGGGCGCGGCGCGAACCGCTCCGGGTTGGCCATGCGACGTCGCCAACGCGGCGGTCATGGCTTCATTTTTGTAAAACGTGTAGGACAAGGTCACCGTCTTCACCCCGGCCGGCAGTGCCGGATCGATGATGAAGCGCACCGGCATGTCGCGGGACTCACCGGCCGCCAAGGTCTGCGCGGTGAAGCAGAAACACTCGGTCTTGTTGAAATAACCCGATGCCCGCGATGGGGCTACCGACGGCACCGCACTGCCCACAATGGCGCGCTCGGCGGTATTGCGGGCAAAGAACAGGGCCTGATATTGACGCCCCACTTGCACCCGCATCGAACGTTGTTCCGGCGCGAACTTCCACGGCAGCTTGGAGTTCACGCCGCCATCGAACTGCACCGTCACCCACCGTGCATGGGGATCGGCCTGATCGCGGGTGGCGGCCACCGGCCCTTGCTCCAACCGGATGCCAAACACTTTTTCGCAGGCGATGCGGTACAGCGGCACCAGCGAGAAGGTGAAGCCGAAGGCGAGCAGCACCACGCCGATCATCTTCCACACCCCCAGCTCGCGGATGCCCGCCATGCTTAGCGCCCCATCCCGGTCAGCACGATGAAGCCCACATACACCAGCAGCGCAATCCCGCCCAGCAGCAACGCGGTGCGCTTGGCGCGCTTGCGGCGCGCCTCGATGACCGGATCAGCAGTGGCAGATTCGCGTGGCATCACACCGGCCGGCTTAGTGGTGGACATCGCCATGCGCCAGATCGCCGTCGCGGATCACCGGCGGCTTTTCAAAGGTGTGATGCGGGGCCGGTGACGGCACCGTCCATTCCAAACCCTTGGCACCTTCCCACGCACGCGCTTCAGCCTTGGCACCGTGCTTCTTCGAGCGCAGCAGCAGGAAGGCCATGAAGAACGGGGTGACGAACATGCCGAACGCACCGATCGAGCTGACCAGATTCCAATCCGCAAACACCACGTTGTAATCCGGGATGCGGCGCGGCATGCCGGCCAGGCCCAGGAAGTGCTGCGGGAAGAACAGCACATTGACGAACACCATGGTCCACCAGAAATGGAGCTTGCCAAGCTTTTCGCTGTACATGCGGCCAGTCCACTTCGGCCACCAGTAATAGATCGCGGCGATGATCGCAAACAGCGCACCGGTGACGAGCACGTAATGGAAGTGCGCCACCACGAAATAAGTGTCGTGGTACTGGAAGTCGGCCGGCACGATGGCCAGCATCAAGCCGGAAAAACCACCGATCGTGAATAGCACCACGAAGGAAATCGCCCACAGCATCGGGGTTTCGAAGGTGAGTGAACCGCGCCACATGGTGGTGACCCAGTTGAACACCTTCACCCCGGTGGGGATCGAGATCAGCATGGTCGCGAACATGAAGTACAACTCGCCGCCCAGCGGCATACCCACCACGAACATGTGGTGCGCCCACACGATGAACGACAGGAACGCGATCGCTGCGGTGGCGTACACCATCGCCTGGTAACCGAACAGCGGCTTGCGGCTGAAGGTCGGGATGATCTCCGACACGATGCCGAACGCCGGCAGGATCATGATGTAGACCTCGGGGTGCCCGA
>DAORUL010000144.1:0-3857 GCA_035433165.1 Thermomonas sp.
CCATTGACGTACAGATATTGCTGGTCGGTGCTGGCGCGGTTGTAGGCCGGTTGCGCGATCCAACCATGCAGGCGCATGCCGGCAGCGCTGTGCTCCACACGCAGCACATTGCGCGCAAAGTCTTCGCCCAACGCTTCGTGCAGACGCAGTTCCGACAACAGGTCGCCCTCGCCTTTCCAACGCCGCGACGGCTTGCCGTTGTGGGTCACGCGCAATTCCACATCCGGCCGCGCCAGTGCCAGCGTGCGCAACCAGTCTTCGATATGTGCAAGCTCGGTGCGTTCGGCACGCAGGAATTTGCGTCGCGCCGGCACGTTGTAAAACAGATCGCGCACTTCCACCGTGGTGCCCTGCGGATGCGCCTGCGGTGCCACCTCGCTCAGTGTGCCGCCGTCGATGCGCAACTCCGCACCGTGCTGCGCATCGCGCGCGCGCGACACCAGCCGAAAGCGACTGACCGAGGCCACCGACGGCAGTGCTTCGCCGCGAAAGCCCAACGTGGCCACAGATTCCAAATCATCAATCGACGCAATTTTGCTGGTGGCATGCCGGCTGACCGCCAGCGGCAATTGCTCGGGGGCGATGCCGCCACCATCATCGCGGATGCGGATCAGGCGGACCCCGCCTTCTTCCAGATCAATGTCGATACGTTGCGCGCCGGCATCCAGCGCGTTTTCAACCAATTCCTTGACCACCGAGGCGGGGCGTTCAACGACTTCGCCTGCGGCAATCTGGTTGATGAGGACTTCGGGGAGTTGACGGATATTCACCCGCCAAGTTTAGCCGCTGCCGCCCGATGACTGGGGCTTAGCGGCCGCCGCCAATGCCACCGCGAACGGGGGTTTCCGATTGTGCCGATTGTGCCGCCTGCGCACGTGCGGCGTACAAGGTACCCGGCGGCGGCTGGCGCGAGAAATAGGTGTCGATGCCATCCAGAATCGCGCCCGCCAAGGTGTGCTGGAAGGTTGGGTCGGTGAGCCGCTTTTCTTCATCCGGATTGGAAATGAAGGCGGTTTCCACCAGCATCGCCGGCATTTTGTCGGACGTGCGCAACACCGCGAAATTGGCGCGTTCGATATCCGGCTTGTGATTGTTGCCCACCCGCTTCAGGCCGCCCAGCACATGGTCGGCAGCGTCTTCCGAGGCTTTCATGTTGCCGCTTTGGGTCAAATCCAGCAGCACCGACGTCAAGGTGTTGTCGGCCACTTTCACGCGCCCGCCGCCAATCACATCGGCGGCGTTTTCCTTGTCGGCCAGCCAGCGTGCCCGCTGCGACGACGCGCCCCGGGTGGACAGCACATACACCGACGAGCCACGCGCACCGCGGTTTTCGGCCGCATCGGCGTGAATGGACAGGAAGATGTCGGCCTTGTTGGCGCTGGCGCGACGGGCGCGATATTCCAGCGGGATGAACACATCGCTATCGCGGGTCAGATAGGCCTTCAACCCCGGCGTGGCATTGACCTGCCGCGCCAGTTCGCGGGCGATGGCCAAGGTGACATCTTTTTCACGCGCACCGTTCAACCCGTGCGCACCCGGGTCTTGTCCGCCGTGGCCGGCATCAATGGCTACGACCAGGGGGCGCATGCCCTTTTGCATCGGTGTTTTTGGCAAACCCGGGGCAGGTGCTTGCGCCGCCGCTTCCGGCACATCGGGCTGCGGCTTGCTGGCCGGTTCCACTGCCACCGGTGCTGCCGTCATCACCTGCTTCGCCAATTCGGCAATGGAGTCGATCGCGGGTTTGGCGGTTGCCGCAAGGATTGGCTTCGTGCTTGGCTTGCTGGCATCGGGCTGCGCATTCGCAACAACAGTTGCTTCAGGCTTCGAGTCGGGTTTGGCCTTGCTTGCGGCAGTGGCCAACGGTGCAGCCAAGCTGGCCGTTTGCGACAGCGCAGTCGGTGGTTTCTGCAGTTGCGGTTGCGCCCCCACGTCGGGCTTGCCCACCACCCCATCGCCAGGCCATTCCAGCTGCAGCTGGACCCCCGTGGTTGCGGTGTCCAACAGGGTGGGGATGGCCGCGACCGGGCTGGACAGGTCAAACACCACGCGCACCGTGCCTGCCACGGGCTGTCCGGTGCGCACAGCCTTGACAATCCCGGACGCCATCGGTACCACCAGATTGCGGGCCAGATGACTGTCAGGGAAATCCACCACCAACCGCTCCGGGTTGGACAAGCGAATCAACTTGTAGCTGCCCGGCTTATCCAGCTGGACCACGGCACGCGTCCCCGTGACCCCGGCATCCAAACGTAATTGCTTGATTTCAGAAGCATTTGCCGAGACACAGCTGAGCGCAACCAGCAGCGTGGCCGCTGGCATCCAGAGCTGAGAGCAGTTCCCCATCGTGCGCATGGTCCGGAGTAAACCACCTGCAACCCGTGTTTGCAAGCACTTTTCCCTTCAAAATCCGCAACCTGCAAGACATTCATGCGTCATCACTGAACTGAACGCCGGAAAGCTCACCCTGACGCCATTGCATCCAGCCAAGCCTTGCCGCAAGGAGTTTGTGGCAGCAGCCTGCAGCGCCGCCCCAGACCTTCGGTCTGAAGCGCGACCTCCAGATCCGCCGGTGGCAGCGCGCCCTGCCCACGCTCGGGCCACTCCACCAGCCACAACCGTGCCTCGCCGCCATCCAGCCCCAGAAATTCCAGCTCGCCGGGGTTGCCGATGCGGTACAGATCCAGATGTACCGCCAAGCCACCCTGCGGTAACGGATATTGCTCGACCAGGGTATAGGTGGGGCTGCGGATGGTCCCGGTAACCCCAAGGCTTCGCAACAATGCCCGCGCCAGACTGGATTTGCCCGCTCCCAAATCGCCATGCAGATGGATAACGGCGCGTTCCGGCAAGGTTTGCGCAAGCTGCGCGCCCAATGCATCGGTGGCGGCGGGATCAGGGAGAAAGTATTCGTTCATTTGCCTATCGTGCGGCAAATTAGCGTGACTGCTCAAGCACGATGATAGGGATGGTTGCTCAGCAGTGCGGTGGCGCGATACAGCTGCTCTGCCAGCACCAGCCGCACCAGCATGTGCGGGAGGGTCAGCGGGCCGAGTGACCAGTGTTCATCCGCGCGCGTGATGACGTCGGTGGCATGGCCTTCCGGGCCGCCGATCAGGAAGGTCAGATCACGGCCTTGGCTGCGCCAATATTCCAGCCGCACGGCAAGCTGCTCCGAGGAGTGCATTTTGCCGCGCCCATCCAGCGCCACCACATGCGTGTTCTTGGGTAGCGCGGCGAGTACCCGCGCACCTTCATCGCTCATCGCACGCGCAGTGTCGCGCCCTTTCCCGCGCACGCCGGGTTCCACTTCCACCAGCTCCAATGGCAGCCCGTGGGAAAGGCGCTTCTGGTATTCGGCAAAGCCCTGTGCAACCCAGCCAGGGGCGCGTTCACCGACGGCGATCAGGCGCGCTTTCATTTTTCAAGCCATCCCCTGCAAGGGGAAGGCGTTCAGGCAACGTCGGCCGCGCCATCGCCCGGCTGTTGATCGCCCACCGACCACAGCCGTTCCAGTGCATAGAACTCGCGCACGCGCGGCAGCATGACGTGGACGATCACATCCCCCAGATCGACCAGCACCCATTCGGCCTCACGCTCGCCTTCCACGCCGAGGGGCATGACACCGAGTTTCTTGGCGAACCGCACCACTTCATCGGCGGCCGATTTGACGTGGCGGGTGGAGGTGCCTGAGGCAACCACCATGTAATCGCAGACGCTGCTTTTGCCGCGCACGTCGATTTCAACGACATCCTTGGCTTTGAGTTCTGCCAGCCCGTCGTGCACGGACTTGAGCAAGGCCTCGACGGACGGCGGCGGGGTGGGCAGGCTGGTTTTGATAACTTGGGCGGCGGTAGTCA
>DAORUL010000145.1:0-3843 GCA_035433165.1 Thermomonas sp.
AAAAAGCCCGCTTAGACCGAAGTCTCAGCGGGCCTGCTCCCTCCCCCACGTCGGGACGCCGGTGGATCGTGCCGGATCGGTGCGGGGGATTGCACGCTGCACCGCAAAAAAAAACTTGTGCGTTCAGTAAATCTTTCACACATGCTGCCGCGCCAATCCGCGCTGCGCGAGCACCGCCAACGCGGCTTTCTCGCCCGATTCACAGCCGCCTTCCATGAAGCCTTGCGCAACCAATGAACAATGTTCGCCGGCAAAATGCAGACCGCCTACCGATGTCCCCATCACGCCGCCAATCGTCGCCCAATCCCCCGGTTGCAAGCAGGCGTAGCTGCCCAATACCCATGGGTTTGACGGCCAATGCATGCGCGCCTCGGCAGCATTGCCACGGGCGTTGGCAACGCCGGGAAATACCCGATCCAGTGCCGCCACTGCCGCAGCCGCCTGTTGCTTGGCACTGCCTTGCCCCAGTGTGATGCCGTGCGCACCACCCGTGAAATTGGTCAGCACCCCGGCAGTACCGGCTTGTTTGCGGCTGGTCTCCCAACTGGTCTGGTAGGCCAGATCACTCATCGACGCGCCATTGGCGTGATGCTCCCGCCATGCGCGGCGTTCAAACCCGATCATCAATTTTGCGTTGCTGCCATAGGCCAGGCCAGCGATGGCGCGCCGCTTGTCGGCGGGCAAGGCCACCCCCAGCCGCACCTTGCGCAGCAGGGTAAACGGCAACGCCAACACCACGTGCTGTGCACGCACTTGGCGCGAGGCGCTGCCGCTGCGGAAACTCAGCACATAGCCATCGGCATCGCCATCCAGGGCTTCCAGCACATGCCCAGGCGCAATGGCGTCGTGCAGGCGCAAGGCCAGCGCCTGTGGAATCAAATCGTTGCCCCCGCGCACATGGAAGCGCTCGTCGCTGGCACCGAAGATGTGAAAGGCTTGCGCATCGCCGGTGCCGATGAAGGTGAGGAAATTCATCGCTGATTGCTGGGTAATTTCCAAGCCCATTTCGGTGGTGTAGGCCACATCCAGCAGCTTGCGCAGCCAGCCGGTGACGCCATTCCTGTCCAACCACTGCGCGATGCTGAGCGCATCCAGCGCACGGAATGCGGGGTTGTGGTCGGTGCTGTCGAGACTGCCGTCACCGGCTGCAGCAAGATCACGCTGGATAGCAGCGGCGACCGGCACGAAGGCGTGCACGATTTCGGCCTCATCGATCAAGCGGCCATCGAAATACCAGCAATCGTGATCCGCATCGCCATCCAGCAGATCATCCAACTGCAAGCCCAACTCGCCGGCCAGTGCGCGAATTCGCGTATGGTCACTATCGATCAGCTCCCCGCCCAGCTCCACCACCTGCGCATCGGCAAAATGCCCGCGCAGCGACAGCATCCGCCCACCCACGCGTTGCTGTGCCTCGAACACCTGCACGCGCACACCTTGCTGACGCAACCGCCACGCGGCGGTCAGCCCGGCAATACCGGCTCCCACAATGACCACATCCGCCTGCCCGGCCGGCTGCATCGGTTTTGGAAGGCTGGCGCAAGCGGCCAACACCACACCGGCACCGGTGCCTTGCAGCAAACGCCGGCGCTGCCGATCGATGCGCCGCACCCGCACCCGGGCGTGGAATTCATCCAATGGCATCGGCGATTGTTGCGCGATGCGGGCGATTGCGGCGACGCGTTGCAGCAACCGGAACAAGGGCGTGCGGCCCATGGCAAGCCTCTGGCACTGTGACGTTACTCACTTCAACGCAGGCATCACCAGCAACAGGTCATCGGCACGCGCAATTGCAACAATCGGTGCTCAATCAGGGCGCGGGCCTTTGCGTAGATCCTTGAGAATTTCACGTGCGGCATTGCGCCCCGGCAAGCCGGTCACACCGCCACCCGGATGACTGCCGGCGCCGCATAAATACAACTGCTTGAACGCGCCGCGATACGCCCCCTGCCCGAGCAGCGGACGTGCGCTGAACATCTGGTCCAGCCCCAGCGCGCCATGGAAAATATCGCCGCCAACCAGGCCAATGCGGCGCTCCAAATCCAGCGGGCTCAAGGCTTCATAGCCGAGCACGCTGCTTGTGAAATTGGGTGCGTAAGTATTCACGGTATCGATCATCAATCTGGCCACCGTGTCGCGGTGCGCATCCCAGCCGCCATCCACCTCCGGGTGGACTTGCTGGCAAAACAGACTGGCGACATGCTGGCCAGGTGGTGCAAGCGTGTCATCCAAGGTCGATGAAATCACCACTTCCACAATGGGCTTTTGCGCCCAGCCGGCGTTATGCGCCTTCGATTTGGCATCGAAATACGCCTGCTCGAAATACTGCAGCGACGGCCCGATCAAAATGCCGCTTTGATGATGCGGCTGCAGCTGCGTGCCCGGCATCGCAGTGAAATCCGGCAACGCACTCAAGGCCACGTTCATGCGGAATGTCCCCGACCCGCAACGATAACGCCGCATGCGCTGCGCGGTGTCGTCATCCAATTGCGCTGGATTCACCAGTTTGGTGTACAGCAGCTTTGGATTGAGATTGCTGGCAAGGGTTGCGGCGCGCAGCTCACGCCCATCGGCCAGCGCAACGCCCACCGCCTTGCCGTTCTCCACCAGCAACTGCGCAACCTCGGCATCGGTTTCGATGACAACACCGCGCGCCTCGCATTCAACCCGCATCGCCTGGGTGATCGCACCCATGCCACCGATCGCATGCCCCCACGCACCGGCCTTGCCATTGACTTCACCAAACACATGATGCAGCAGCACATAAGCACTGCCCGGGGTGTACGGACTGGCGAAATTACCCACCACCGAATCCCAGCCCAGCGCGGCTTTCAGCGGCTCGCCTTCGAACCAGTCATCCAGCAGTTCACCCGCGGATTTGGTGAACAGATCCAGCAAGTCGCGGCGGCCACGCATGTCCAGGGTTTTGAGCTGTTTGGCCACGCTGGCCGAATGCAGCCAATCGGCCAGCACGAAGCGATCACTGACATTGGGCGGCGTGCGCTGGATCAATTCACGCAACACCAGCACGATGCGATCGAGCATTGCGTAGTACTCGGGCAGCCGCTGTGCATCGCGCGCCGACCACTTCGCGACCTCGGTCTGCGTGTGTTCGCCGCCCAACCGAAAACTGCGCCCGTCGGGCAGCGGAAGAAAGTTTGCATACGGGCGTTCAACCACGCGCAAGCCATGTTGTTGCAGGCGCAGATCACGGCTCACATTCGGGTTGAGCAGACTGACGGTGTAGCTGGCCAACGAGTTGCGAAATCCGGGATGAAATTCCTCGGTCACCGCCGCGCCACCGACGATGTGGCGACGCTCCAACACCCGCACCTTCAAGCCCCCTGCGGCCAGATACGCCGCACACACCAAGCCGTTATGGCCACCGCCAAGAATCAATACATCGTCACGTTGCATCGGCCAACCCCATCGCGGATTTCGTAATGGCCAGCATACCTGCCCACTTTCCGCCAGGGGCCACCGACAGGCGAAGCCCCTTCCGCGAATGTCCTCCGGCATCGGCTTTGCCGTTGCCTCCTCCTTGATTTCGCGGAAGGGGCTTCGCCTGCCGGTGACCCGCACGATTTTTCAGTGCAGCGGCACGCCCGTCTTTTCGGCAGCTTCATCAAAGCTCACACCCTCGGCCAACTCGACCAGCTTCAGGCCGTCCGGCGTCACATCGAACACGCCCAGCTCGGTGATGATGCGATTGACCACGCCCACGCCCGTCAGCGGCAGCGTGCACTGCGGTAGAATCTTCGAGGTGCCGGCCTTGGTGACGTGCTCCATCAGCACCACCACCTTGCGCACGCCGGCCACCAGATCCATCGCGCCGCCCATGCC
>DAORUL010000146.1:0-3817 GCA_035433165.1 Thermomonas sp.
CGCCATGCGCAATGATTTGTTGCGGGGTGTGCGGCGTTACCGTGACCCATTCGGAGTACGCCACGTCCGCCAACAGGGTTTTCGACAACGCGATCTGCGCCAGCAGGTCGGCTTCGCCCATCGCGTGCTTGGGCGTGGACAGCAGCGCCAATGCCAGCAGATTGATTGGGTTGACGTCGGCGGCGCGATTGACGTTGACCTGGATCTTCTGCGCCAGTGCATCCACTACGCGCGCAAACCATGCCGGTTTTGCGTCATCGGCGACCGGCTGCCCATCCCAGTCGGGTGCATGCTGGGCGAGGACATCCGCCAATTGGATGCGCTCGCCAAAGTTCACTACCACCTGCCCGTAATTGCTGCGCAGCACTTTGGGAATGCCGGTGATCAGCTGCCAAATCGATTCCTTTTCTTTCGGCTTGCCGGATAATTCATCCAGATAGCTGCGGCCTTCCATCAGTTTTTCATAGCCGATATACACCGGCTGAAACAGCATCGGCCGGGTCGGCTGGCGCAGATAGGCGCGCACCGTCATCGCCAGTGAGCCGCCCTTGGGTTGCAACAGGCGGCCGGTGCGCGAACGCCCGCCCTCGATGAAATATTCGATGGAATAACCACCGGCCACCAACTGCGCCATGTATTCGCGGAACACCGCCGAATACAGCGCGTTGCCCTTGAAGCTGCGCCGCGCAAAGAACGCGCCGCTGCGGCGCAGGATGCTGCCGACTACCGGCAAATTGAGATTGATGCCGGCAAAAATATGCGGCGGTACCACGCCATGCGAATACAACAAATAACTCAGCAGCAAGTAGTCCATGTGGCTGCGGTGGCTGGGCACGTACACCACTTCGTGGCCGGGTGCCTCCTGCTTGAATTTGTCCAGGTGGTGCACCAGCACGCCGCGATAGATGCGGTTCCACACCGGCGTCAGCAAAAAACTGACCGAGCGCACCACGGTGTTGGAATAGTCGGCAGCGATTTCCCAGAAATAGGCATTGGCTTTCTTCCAGGCCTCCTCCGGCTTGCTGTTGTCGCGGCGCGCCTGATCGGCAATCGCGTCCTTCACCAGCGGTGCCGACAACACCTGTTCGGACAACATGCGGCGGGTGGACAAATCCGGGCCAATCACCACTTCACGCACGCGACGGAAATGCGTACGCAAGACCCGCGACACCTTGCGTACGGCACGCTCGGGCGGCAGATCTTCGGCCAGCGTGTCGCGAATCGACATCGGAGCCGCAAATTGCACCAAGGTATCGCGCCCGTTGAGCAAGATCGCCAGCAAGCGGCGGAAGCGCCCGACCAAGGTCCAGTTTTCCGAGAACAGCACCGAGAACCAGCCGGTGCTGCGCTTGGGTGCCTGCCCCACAAAGATCGACACCGGCACCAGTTGCACGTCCAAAGCCGGCTTGTCGCGATGCGCCTGCAGCAAGCGTGCCAGCGAGCCTGAATGGGTCTTGTGCTCGGCCCCAGGCAACAGGCCCAACGCATTGGCATGCCGGCGCGACAGCGCCACATACGCACGCTTGCGGCCTAGCGGATCACCGCTGATGGGTTGCAACGGCAGCGGCAGCCCGGCCTCGCGGCAGGCGCGCTGCAAGATCAGTGCGTTGGACAGGCCATAGTCTTCCAGCACATAGCAGATCGGGCGTTGATCCTCATGGCCACGTACCGAGTCTGCCGCAATATCCAGCTGCAGCCACGGATCCAGCACCGCGCCCAGCACCCGCGCCCACCAGGGCGCGCGTACCTTGCTGGTGCGCAGTAGTGGCGCAGGCAGCATTGGCAAGGGTTCCGTTGCTGCAGGTTGGGCGGTTGCGGTGTCGTCGGTCACAGCCTCGGCCGCCGCGGGCGCGGCCTTCGCAGTCAGGAATTCAGGCAGCGGTAACGGCGCCGCATCCAGCGGCAGCATGCCCTCCGGCGCAGCCGCAGCGGCCACAGACCCCGGGTCGTTGGTGTTGGGTGGATCAAACAGGCTGGCCTGCGGAGGGGTCTGACGATTTGGCATCCCCGGCATTATGGCCGAGAGGCGTATCCAAGGGGCGGATATGGGGTGTCGCGGCAGGGGGCGTTTGTGCGGAGGACATCACGTTTCAAGGCAAACAAAAAGGGCCACCCCGAAGGGCGGCCCTGGTCTTGCGGCCTTGCACTGCCGGATCAGAACTTCTGGGTGTACTTGACGTACCAGAAGCGCCCGATGTCAAAACCGCCGTAGTAGTTCACGTTGGCGCTGGGCTGGGTGTACATGATCGGCCCGATCTTGTTGAACGCATTGTTGGCGCCCACCGAGACGTTGGCATCCCACGGCAACTTGACCCGGAACTGCAGATCGTTGAACACCGTGGCGCCATGCACATTGCGCCGACGGATGGCATTGGCCGGCGTGGTGGTGCCGGTTACGAAACCACCGGTGGGTGCGTATTGAATCTGGTTGCATTCCAGGTTCGGATCGTTCAGGCCGGGCACGAAGTAGGTGCAGCCTTCCGCCATCGACGAGTAATAACGCACCATCCAGCTGGCGCCGAAGATCCCGCGTTCCCAGCTCAGGTTTGCATTCGAGCGAATGCGGAACGTGCTGGTCACGCCCACCGAAGACACCGGATAACGCGGGTCATTGGTGGAGATCAGGATGTCCTTCGAGGTGTAGGTGCTGTTCGAGGTCACCCGGAAGTCACCCACGGCCGCCCAGCTCCAGCGGTAGCTGATGTCGAAGTCGAAGCCTTCCACCAGCCGATAACCCGCATTGCGGCTGCCGTAGGTCACGCGCGGGGTGCCATCGGCAGCGCGGGTGAACAGGGCGGCATTGCAACGCGACGCGATCCCCTGCACATAGCAGTCGTTGAGGATCAGGTCCGGGCTGTCGGCCACGATGGTGTTTTCGATGCGAATCTTCCACCAATCCAACGACATGTTCAGGTTTTCAACCCACGGCGGGCTCCATACCGCACCCAGGGTTTTGGTCTTGGAGGTTTCCGGTTGCAGCAAGGGGTTGGAGCCGCTCACGAACGCAATCGGGGTCTGCGTGTTGGGCGAACCGGCCAGACCCGTCTGACTGCGCTGACGGTAGGTGGCGGCTTGCGCACCCAACGCACCATTGCCACCAACACCATTGGTGCAGTTGCCTCGGGTGGTGGCATTCTGCGCCGAGCTGCCAAACAGGGTGTCGCAGGGGTCGGTGAAGAACGAGAACGTTTCCGAGCTGCCGCCGTACAAGTCAGCGATGGTGGGTGCGCGGAAGCCCTCGGCCACGGTACCGCGCAACATCAGCTGATCCAGCGGCTTCCAGACAAAGCCCAGCTTGCTATTGGTGGTATTGCCGAAAGTGTTGTACTTGGAGTAGCGCGATGCTAGGTTCAGCGTCAATTCCTTCGCCATCGGCACATCCTTGAGCAAGGGTGCGGACAGTTCGGCATAGAACTCCTTGACGTTGTAACCGCCACGGGTGGGGCCCGACGACAGGTTGGTGGAGCCGCCGGTCACCGCGAGCGCATCCGGCACGAACTTGCCCGATTCATTGCGATATTCGGCACCCACCGCAAAGCCAAGCTCACCCGCGGGCAGGCTGAACAGGGAGCCTGCCAGGTTCGCTGCCCATACCTTGGTGGTGGTCTCGCCGGTGGCGTGCTCTTCCTGGAACAGGTAGTTCTGCAAGGCCTGGTTGCCAGACAGCGCACCCGCACCGGTGACGCCATAGGCCAGGAAGGGGTTCCAGACTTGGCAGCCTGCGATCACATTGCCCGGCGTGCCGCAGACCACATTGCCGCCGGCATCCTTGAACGAGGCGCCCACCGCATTGCGCACATTGGCCAGATTCAAATTG
>DAORUL010000147.1:0-1418 GCA_035433165.1 Thermomonas sp.
GGCTTGATGTCCAACGCCGTGCCCAGCGCCGCGCTGAAGAAGCTGACGCTCTTGTCGCCACGCTTCTTGATCCGGTTGCGCAGGTAATGCAAATCCGGCGGCACCATGTAGCCTTGAATATTGCTGGCCAAGCTTTCCAGGTGCGCACGAATCTTGGGCGGTGTTTCACCCGCAGCGCGCATGCGGGCGGCTTCAACCACCAGCACACCGACCGCCGCAAATACGTTTTGGCTATCAATCACGCGCAATGCAAACGGCGTGGTATTGCCGCTTGCTGCACGCACCGGTTTGTAATCGTTGAGGATGGTGTAACTGGCCTGCACCGCGTTGTCGTGAATACCGCTGCGTGTGCGGGTGGTGGTGATGCAAAACACGTAATCGTAGTCATGCACCAATTTGCCCAGGAACAAGTCGTGCACTTGCTGCACGGTGTAGGGGGTAGTTTCGGCCTCGAATGCGCGTTCGGCGGTTTCGCCGGTAAGAAAGCTCATGGTGGCCTCCTCATTGCGGGTGTCGGCCAAGATCGCCTGCCCGATCTGAATCGTCACCGGCAAGATCACGATCTGCTCGCGATCAATAAAGTCATTTGGAAGATCGCAGGCCGAATCAGTGATGATGCCGATACGCATTTGACGCCCCTTCAAATTTTGACCATCCACTGACGAACGTACCGCAAATGTGCGCGTTTTGCACCGATCAGCATCACGTTTCGATGCTGCGATGCCGCAAGCCTTCACCTGCAATGAACACTAGTGGCATGCTGAACGCTGCAGCCCCTCATGCACTTCGGCGATGCGCCAACAGGAGGGCCATTCCTCAGGTCAACAGGAGACCAAAAGACCACGCATGAAAAGCAAACAAGACATCGTCGACAACTGGCTGCCACGCTATACCGGGGTGCCGCTGGACGGCTTCGGCCAGCATATTCTGTTGACCAATTTCGGCGGCTATCTGGCGCATTTTTCCGAGATGACCGGCGCGCCGATTGTGGGGTTGGACCGGCCGATGCCCAGTGCCACCATTGACGGCATCACCTTGATCAATTTCGGCATGGGCAGCCCGAATGCAGCCACGGTGATGGATCTGCTCTCGGCGATCTGCCCGAAGGCAGTGTTGTTCCTTGGCAAATGCGGTGGTTTGAAACGGAAAAACCAATTGGGTGATCTGGTGCTGCCGATTGCCGCGATCCGTGGCGAAGGCACCAGCGACGACTACCTGCCACCACAAGTGCCGGCGTTGCCTGCGTTCGCGATGCAGCGCGTGATTTCGACCAGCATTCGCGACCTGGAGCTGGATTACTGGACCGGTACCGTGTTCACCACCAACCGCAGGGTGTGGGAGCACGACGATGAGTTCAAGGAAAAACTGCGCACGATGCGTTGCATGGCGATTGATATGGAAACCGCCACCATCTTCGC
>DAORUL010000147.1:1518-3808 GCA_035433165.1 Thermomonas sp.
AACTGCGCACGATGCGTTGCATGGCGATTGATATGGAAACCGCCACCATCTTCGCGGCCGGCTTTGCCAACCGGATTCCGTGTGGCGCGCTGCTGCTGGTGTCCGATCAGCCGATGATTCCGGAAGGCGTGAAGACGGAAGCCTCCGATGCCAAGGTGTCCGCCGAGTTCGTGCAAAACCACATCAAGGTCGGTATCGAAGCGCTCAAACTTATTCGCCGCAATGGCAAGTCGGTGCGGCATTTGAGGTTCGACGAATGAGCCCGGATATGGCGAAGGGTTTACTGGCGTTCTGGCGCGAAGCCGGCATGGGAAATTGGTTTCGCGGCGGCGAGGCATTTGATGCCGAATGCCGCGCACGCTGGCAGGACGCGCATTTCGCCGCTGCGCGCCGCGAGTTCGATGGCTGGATGGATGCGGCCGACGGCGCGCTGGCACTGGTGTTGTTGCTGGACCAGATTCCGCGCAACATCTTCCGCGGCAGCGGCCATGCCTTCGCCACCGATCCGTTGGCGCTGCACTGCGCCACGCGCGCCATCGACGCCGGCTTCGATGCGCGGGTCGAACCGGCGCTGCGGTTCTTCTTCTACCTGCCGTTCGAGCATTCCGAAGCGATGGCCGACCAGCAGCGTGCGGTGGCGCTGTTCACCGCGCTGGATGATCCCGATTTGCTGGGCTACGCGGTGGCGCACCGCGACGTGATTGCGCAGTTCGGCCGTTTCCCGCATCGCAATGCTGCGCTCGGGCGCACCCACACGCCCGCCGAGCAGGCGTGGTTGGATGCGGGTGGCGGGTTTTGATCAGTAGCGCGGCAGCGATGAATCCAGCTCCGCCCACGCCACAATCCCGCCGGCCACGTTGTAAAGCTCCTTGAAGCCCAATGCACGGAAGTGCTCGGCCGCTTGCTGGCTGCGTGCGCCGGCTTGGCACAGGAAGGCCAGGGCGGTGTCCTTCGGTAGTGCTTCGATTTCTTCCACGCCGTCATCGAAGGTGCGGTACGCAACCGGCACCTGCGCCAGTGCGCGTTCCTCGGCGGGGCGCACATCGACCAAGGTCAACGTGCCGGCCTGCACACGCTCACGCACTTGCGCCGGGGTCAGCGGCTTGACCTTGGCGGGGGCGTTGGGGTTGTCGATGATCAAGCCTTTGCCGCGCGCATCGTCGGCCCAATCAATGGTCAGGCCGCGCGCGCGCTGGGCGCTGACCAGATCGAACTGGGCGCGGATACCGGCGGCTTCCGTGGCGATGGCCGCGCTATCCACCGGTGCCAGTTGCAGGCGTGCATTGAAGCCTTGATCGACCTCGATTTGCAGCGCATAGCCTTCGCCGGCATTGGCGAGTGCCTGCTTCAGCATCTCGGCGGCGGCATCGGTAATCGTGATCTGCGGCGGCGTGCGGTCGGGTGCCGGCAGCCCCAGCGCCGTGTGCAATTCACCGCTGGCAGCCATCTG
Source organism: Thermomonas sp. (assembly GCA_035433165.1). Classification (GTDB taxonomy): domain Bacteria; phylum Pseudomonadota; class Gammaproteobacteria; order Xanthomonadales; family Xanthomonadaceae; genus Thermomonas. The sequence goes on from DAORUL010000147.1 coordinate 2,969, forward strand.
GGTGACGATGTCGCAGCCCCCGACCAGCTCGCCATGGATGTACAGCTGCGGGATGGTCGGCCAGTCGCCGTAAAGTTTGATGCCATCGCGGATTTCCGGATCGGCCAGCACGTTGACATGGGCATAGGTTGCGCCGGTGGCATCCATCGCCGCGGCGGTCTTGGCCGAAAACCCGCATTGCGGGGCCTCCGGCGTGCCCTTCAAGAACAGCACCACCGGGTTGGCAGACAGAACGGATTCAATGCGGGCGCGCAGGGCGGGGTCGAGCGACATGGGGCAGGTCCAAACGCAATAAGGAGAGTCTGCAATTCTACGCCGCCCACGCTGGCGGCAGGCTGACCGGGGTCAAGGTGAAGCCAGCAAGCCTTTTGCGACCGGCAGCGCCGCATCGGCCCAGCGTGTGTACTGCACCGCTGCGGGGTGCAGCCCGTCTTTCGCCAGCATTTGCAAGGTATCGCCGGCATCACGGCTGATGCCGGTGATATCGACAAAAGTCACGTTGTGGCTGGCACACACGGTCTGTGCGGCGGCGTTGTAGGCATCGATTTCCTGCGCGATGCGGCGTGGGCTGCGCAATTCGGTGCGCGCGAACGGGGTGATGCCCCAGTCGGGAATCGACAGCACCAGCACGCGCTCGACACGGTTGCCGGCCAAGGTGATGGCACGCTGCAGCAAGTGTTGGAATTCGTCGCGGTAGTTGGCCAGTGCACGGCCACGGTATTGGTTGTTGACGCCAATCAGCAGACTGACGAAGTCCCACTCACCCAGCGGCTCGGCTGCGTCCATCGCTGCAGCCAATTCGTCGGTGGTCCAGCCGGTTTTGGCGATGATGCGTGGGTC
>DAORUL010000148.1:0-3802 GCA_035433165.1 Thermomonas sp.
TGCACCAGCGCCTCGCGCAAGCGCATCGGGCCGGCGAAGTTGCCGCCATCGTTTTGCGGCCGCCATTCATGGCCTTTGCGATCCTTGAATACCACCGGCGCGTCCAGCACGATCGAGGCGGGGTTGAAGCCGCGTTCCATCGCCGCCGCATACAGGAATGGCTTGAAACTGGAGCCCGGCTGGCGACGCGCCTGCACTGCGCGATTGAACTTGTTGCCGGCAAAGCTATATCCACCCACCAACGCCCGCAGCGCGCCGTTGTCGGCATCCAGTGATACCAGGGCCACTTGGGCCAGCGGCAATTGATCCAACTCCCATTGCGGCGGAGTATTGGGCTTGTCGGCAGGCACTGGCAGGCGGCGCACGCGCACCACATCACCACGTTGGGCCAACGCAGCGGCGGGTTTGCCGGTCCAGGACAGGGCGCTTCCGGCGAGCGTCAAAGTTTGGCCATCGGCAAGCACCAGCTGCAATTGGCCCGATTCGTTGGCCGTCACCACCGCGGGCAGCAGGCCGCCTTGCACGGGGATGTCGTGCAACAGGTGCCCAATCGCCTTGGCATCAGCGCCTGCTGGAATTTGCACGGTTTTGTTTGGCTTGCGCCAGCCGTGGCGACGGTCATACACCCGCAGACCATCCACCACTGCGCGATCGGCGGCCGCTTGCAGGGTGGGGTCGATGGTGGTGGTGACGTGGTAGCCCTTGTTGAGGACGTCGCCGCCATAGCGTTCCACCATTTGCTGGCGCACCATTTCGGCCACGTACGGGGCGTATACCTCGATCTGACGCTCATGCGGCGCAGCGTGCATGGGTACCTGGCGTGCGGCATCGACTTCGACACGGCTGGCAAAGCCGAGCTCTGCCATGCGCGGCAGGATGTAATTGTCACGCCGGATTCGGGCGCGATCGGGGTTGCTGATCGGGTTGCCACTGGACGGGAACTTGGGGATGCCGGCAAGCGTGGCGGCTTCATCCAGGTTCAGCTGATCCAGGGTTTTGCCGTAGTAGTACTCGGCGGCAGCGGCCACCCCATACGCGCGATTGCCGAAGAAGCTTTTGTTCAGGTACAGCTCAAAAATCTCGTCCTTGCTCAGCTCTCGCTCCATCTTCATCGCCAGCAGCATCTCAGCGAACTTGCGACGGAAACTGTATTCGGAGCTCAGAAAAAATTGCTTGGCAACTTGTTGGGTGATGGTGGAGCCGCCGGCCACCCGTTCTTGTCCGCCGGTCTTGGCCAGCAGCCAGATCGCACGCGCCACGCCGGTGAAGTCAACCCCGTGGTGTTCGTAAAAATTGGCATCTTCGGCAGCAATAAACGCCTGCTTGACCCGCGCCGGCACCTTGCGGATATCGATCGGATAGCGGCGCATTTCGCCGAACAAACCAATCAGCCGGCCGTCGCGTGCATACACGTACATCGGCTCCTGCAGCTCGATATGGCGCAGGCTCTGGACATCCGGCAGGCGTGAGTTGATGGCATACACCAAGGCCCCGACAACCAGCGCTCCGATCAGGCAAATTGCGACGGAACCCAGCAAAAACCAGCGCAGCAGGCGAGAAAAACGGGGCATTGGCGCAAATTCCGATTGCAGTAAACAAGATCGCGGAGTATATGATGATGCGCCGGCAATCACCGGCCCACGGGGGTGGCCGGTTCAGATCTGCGCTTGCGTTGATCGAACCGAGCGGGACGGAAAATGGGGTTTTCGGCGGGTGGGCTTTATGTTTGGCTTGCCTTGCGGTAAAAAGTCCGTTATTCATGTACTACAGCACCTAGTGCGCGTAAGCGACTGTGGGAAGGGGAGAAGCCGTGGGCTTGGGGACAAAAACACAACCGCCGTTGATCGGCGTGGACATCAGTTCGACCGCAGTCAAGCTGTTGCAGCTTGCGCGGACGGGCGACCGTTATCGCGTGGAGCACTACGCGGTCGAACCATTGCCGCCAAATGCGGTGCTGGAGAAAAATCTGGTCGAAGTCGAGGCTGTGGGCGAAGCGATTCGCCGTGCAGTGGCGCGCTCCGGCTCGCGGGTCAAGCATGCGGCTGCGGCGGTGTCTGGCTCGTCGGTAATCACCAAGGTGATCACCATGCCGGCGGCACTCGACGAAGACGAAATGGAGTCCCAGATCGAGCTCGAGGCGGTCAACTACATTCCGTATCCGGTCGAAGAAGTCAATCTGGACTTCGAGGTGATCGGTCCAGTGCCGGGCAATTCCGAGTCGGTGCAGGTGCTGCTGGCGGCTTCGCGCTCGGAGAACGTCGAGGTGCGTGCCTCGGCACTCGAACTGGGTGGCTTGACTGCCAAGGTGATTGATGTCGAGGCCTTCGCCATCGAAAACGCGTTTGCGCTGATGGCGTCCTCTCTCAACGTTCCGCGGGATGGCCTGGTAGCACTGGTGGATGTCGGTGCAACCATGACCACGCTGAATGTCTTGCGCGGTGGCCGCAGCATCTACACCCGCGAAAACGTGTTTGGTGGCAAGCAGCTGACCGACGAAGTCATGCGTCGCTACAGCCTGAGCTACGAAGAAGCCGGCTTGGCCAAGCGTCAGGGCGGTCTGCCGGAAAGCTATGAAATCGAAGTGCTGGAGCCATTCAAGGAAGCGATGGTGCAGCAAGTCAGCCGTCTCCTGCAGTTCTTCTATGCCGGTAGTGAATTCAATCGGGTCGATCAGATCGTGCTGGCCGGTGGCTGCGCGTCGATTCCGGGGATTGCGGCAATGGTGGAAGAGCAGCTCGGGATTCCGAGCGTGATGGCTAATCCGCTGGCGCAAATGACCCTCGGGCCGCGCGTGCAAGCGCATGCATTGGCTCAGGACGCGCCCGCTCTCATGATTGCCTGCGGGCTCGCACTCAGGAGCTTCGACTGATGGCACGGATCAATCTCCTCCCGTGGCGTGAAGAACGCCGCAAAGCACGGCAGAAGGAATTCGTCGGGATGCTGGGGCTGGCCGTGTTGGCCGGTATCCTGCTCTCCATCCTGATCTACAGTTTCTATACCGGACGTGTTTCCAATCAGGCTGCACGCAACGATTTCCTGCGTGGTGAAATCACCAAGGTTGACAGTGAAATCAAGGAAATCGAGGCGCTTGATCAGAAAAAGACCAAGTTGCTGGCGCGCAAGGAAGTCATTGAGCAGCTGCAAGCCAATCGTTCGCAAATGGTGCATCTGTTTGATTCGCTGGTGCGCACCATTCCCGATGGTGTGGCACTGACCGCGATCAAGCAAGAGGGCGACATCCTCACCCTGAGTGGGCGTTCGCAGTCCAATGCGCGGGTGTCGACCTATATGCGGCAACTGGAAAGCTCAGGTTGGATGACCAAGCCCGACCTCAATATCATTGAGGCGAAGGAGGGCAATCCGGGCCTGCCGTACGAGTTCACCCTGAAAGTCAAGTTGTCCGATCCCAGCAAGACCAAGGGCACGGACGCCACTGCACCCGCGGATGCGGCAGCAGCACCTGCAGCCCCGGTTGCGACTCCAGCAGCGCCGGCAGCGGCCGCTCCAGGTGCCGCGCAGCCAGCCGCACCTGCCTCTGCACCTGCCGCAGGAGGGAGCAAGTCGTGAACGAAAAGAAAAAAATCAAACTCAACGAGTTGCAGTTCAACAACATCGGAGGCTGGCCACGCGAAGCACAACTTGGCTTTTGCGGGCTGGTGGCGTTGTTTATCGTAGTGCTGGCCTGGTTTTTGATGGTGAAAGGCAAGCAGGACGAATTGAAATCGCTGGAAGCGCAAGAATCCGATCTGAAAACAGAGTTCGAGACCAAGCAGGGCAAGGCCGCCAACCTGGAGCCACTCAA
>DAORUL010000149.1:0-3762 GCA_035433165.1 Thermomonas sp.
TCGCCCGGGTTGTAGACCATGCCCACGCGCTTGGCGTTGGGGGCGACGCGCTTGATCAGGTCGATCTGCTTGTCGAGCTCGAGCGCATCCGAGGCACCGGTGATGTTGGTTCCGGAAGCCGCCATCGACGGCACCAGCTTGGCCGCCACCGGGTCGGTCACCGCCGAATACACCAGCGGAATGTCCCGGGTCGCCGCTGCCACCGCCTGTGCCGAGGGCGTGGCAATGGCGACGATGACATCGACACGGTCACCGATGAACTTGCGCGCAATCTGCGCCGCCGTGCCGGTATTACCCTGCGCGCTCTGGTACTGCCACTTCAGGTTCTTGCCTTCCTCAAAGCCTGCTGCGGCAAGGCCTTCCTTGACGCCATCGCGCACCGCATCGAGCGCCGGGTGTTCGACGATCGCGGTGACGGCGACAGACTTTTGCTGCGCGTGGACCGGAGCGGTCATCGCAAAAGCCAGCGCCAGCGCACCGAACAGGACCTTGTGGGATTTGATGAAGGGCATGCAGAACTCCTTTGTGGCCATCGTAGACAGATGTGTTGAGCAACGACCGCCCCAGCGTAGCGAGGCAAAGGGTGAAAGTGTACCCGGCGCCACCCGTTTAGGCGACTGTGACGGCGTTGAAATGTGGCGGCGCCGAAACGTTAGGATCTGGATGGTGATGCAGGAACGCTGCGCAGCGTCAGCCCCTTGGGGAGGCGCGCGCTGCTCGCCCTGCTCAATGCGCATGGCGAGGTGAGTGCGGTGACGCGACGCCTGCGGCGCGCTCGGCACGTGCTGCAGGCGGCAGCTTGGCCGCCCGCAGCACGTTGGCCTATTTCGGCTTGAGCACGCTCTTGCCGGAAGCAACCCAGCTTTCTGCGCCGACGCTGATCTTGGCAGTGATCTCCCCTTCGCCCTTGGCGACGAAGGTACGCAGGTAAGTGCCGTCGAGCAGGTCAATCATCCTCGACCCGGGGCGCAGACCGTCCACCTCGATTTTCACGCGGACCGCTTGGCCAGGGCCGAGCAGGTTGCCGCCAAGGTCGATGGGTTTGACACGCACCGCGAGCAGGCCGCGCCGCACGAATTCGGTGCTGATGGCGGTTCTTTCGCGATCGATCTGGCCGATGCCGACAAGGATGCTGCTGAGTTCTTGGCGCTGAATCGGACCACAAGCGCTCTCACCCGCAACTTGCCACACCACTTGATACGCACCCACCCGGCTGAGCTGGCCGACACCCGTGACGAAGCGCGTTTCACCCAGCAGCGCTGGATCAAGACCTGGCACGCTCGTCGGTTTGAATTCCAGCGCCCTGGTCTCGTAGCGATTTGCTTCCACCATGAATTCGGCATTGCGACTCAACTCGGCCAGCGCCGCTTCCAGCACGGCATCGGCACTGAGCAATTTGTCAAACTGACCGGCCTGCACCGCAGCGAGATATTTCCGTGCAGCGCGGGTGGCGGGCACGGCCTTCGCCAGCAGATTGCTGAGCGAGTTGATCGGCGCAGAAACCAGAGCGCGGACATTCATTTTCTGCACCGGCCGCCCCGCCTCGCTGAGGCTCGCACTCAAGGCAAGCTGCTCGCCAATGGCAAGATGCGCCGGTGCGCTGACATCGTAGTGGAAGCATGACTCATCCGCGATCACGCTCAGCTGATAGCCCAAAGCGGGCTTGCTATCGTGCATGAGGGTAAGACCCCACGTACCGGCCACCGTATTTGTGTTGCTCGCCAGGTCGAATCTAAGCAAGGTGAAGTAGCCCTGCTGCCGCACTTGCGCCGGAGTGATGATCGCGCCGCTCGGCCCGCGCATGCTCGCCGAAACCGCGTTGGCTTGAGTCACGCCATGCCACGACAACACCACGGTAACGGAACGGCTGGTGGCATTGACCGGGAAGCTGATCTCGTGCGGCATGCCGGCAGCGAGGGTGCCGGTATCGGTGGTGATGACCTCCAGCGTATTGGATTTCAACGCCCGGATCAGGTCATTGATGTAGAGCACGTCGAGGTTCTGGTCAGGCGTGGTGGTGAAATGCGAGATGCCGTGATTCTCGCTCGCCAGACGCTGCACCACTTGCTGGAACCCCGCGCCGTTCACGCCGACGCCGATGCTGTGGATCTCGGCATTGTGCGCCGCGACATCCTGGCCATCCGGCACGATGGACGTGCCGCTCGGGCCGTTGGCGGTGGTCGTGGTGCAATAGAAGGCATCGAGCGGCAACGGGCCAGACGTGGGGAAACTCTGGATGCGCAACCTGGCTGGAGTGCCTGCCTCCCCCACAAAGGGATTGGCCGACTGCATGCCATCAGTCACCACCAGTATTGAGCGTTTGCTGCTCGACGCCGGATCGAAACTGTTGAACGCCGTTTGCAGCGCACCGCCAAGCGCGGTGCAGCCAGAAGCGGTGAGCCCGGCTGCCGCATTGGTCACCGCAGCGAAATTGGCCTGGAACGGCTGCAGCGCGGGCAGCGTATTCGGCGTGGTGCTCACGTCGCTGCTGAAGGCCGTGATGCCGACACGGTCCGTGGCGATGGCATGCAGGTTCCAGGTTTCGAGCAACAGGCGCACCGAGCGGCGCAGCACTTCGATCTTGGCAAGACTGCCGGGCGCTGCGACAGAGTTCATGCTGCCCGAAGTGTCGAGCGCCAGGATCAAATCAACCGGTTGCCGGTTGAAGCCATTGGGCGTGACCAGCGAAAAATCCTGCCGCCCGCTCGCCACCGTCGTACCGCGCACCACGATGGTCCAAGCACCGGCTGCAGGTGCATCCACCAGCACTTGCTCCAGATTGTTGACATGATCTTCAGCGGTGCGCACAGCCGCCGCACTAGGGGTGGCCCGATTGAGCGTCCACGGGTAACGGCGCACGCCGTTGGGATCGGTAACCACCAGATCGAGATCATTCACCAGTGCCGGGTTGGCGCCGTGGATGGCGGGTTCGTCGTCCCACGCCAGAGTCATGCGCAGTGGCGCGGCGCCGGCGGGCACAGTGAGGAAATAATGGGCCTCGCCGCCGTGCGCAACCGAGCCCTCGACCGCATCACCGCGCTGCAAGGACTGCACGGAATTGTTGATGCGGACCAGGCCATAACCTGAGGCGTAATCCGGCCCCGGGTTGTACCAAGTGGTGGCATCGTCGAGGTCGGCGGCATTGTTGACCAGCGTCGCGCGCAGCGTGGAGGGCAAGGGATCGGCACGGCCCGGGAAGCTGCGGCGCCAGCCATCGATCATCAGCGCCTGACCTCCGGTGACTTCGGCCGCGGCACTGGAAGTCTGCGCATACCAGCCGTAAACAAAGGTCGTATCGAAAATCGGCGTACGGTAATCCTGTTGATTCGCTGCACCGGTCGGTTGGCCGAAGGCGTTGGTAATGCTGCTGACGTTGCTGTTCATGCTGCCGTTGTGATGGCCAGCGGCGACCACGTCGGGCTTGATGCGACCGTCGAGCGTGGGGCCCCAACTGCTGTAAGACGTCATCGCGCTGTTGCCGGAATCGATCGCGCCGACCGAAATTACATTCTTGGCCGCTTTGGGGTGATTGAGCGTGCCATAGTTTTCGAACGGGGCGGCGGCGTTGGCAATACAGCTGGTGTCGTTTGCGTTCGTTGCCGAGTTGAAGAAACCTGCACGTTCGTTGCCAGCGGAGAATACGATCGGCACCGGCCGGCCGAGCGAGCCTTTCACCACGCCATCGAGAAACGGCGCACGCCCGACATAGGCGCCGTAGGCCAAGGTGCCGCATCCGGAATCGCCCCAGGAGTTGTTCATCAG
>DAORUL010000150.1:0-1473 GCA_035433165.1 Thermomonas sp.
CGTCCACGATGAAGTGCCGGTATTGGTCGCGGATCGGTTTTTCCGGTGCCCAGTTGCCGAAGTACGGCAGCGCGCCCCAGCTCTTGGCATACACCACATCCGCGCCGGCATACGCGCTTGCGATGTCGTGACTCACGGTCAGCGAGCCGCCGCTTTCCGCAACGTTGTCGCGTGCCCAGCCCATGTAGCGCTCATCCAATACATACTGTTCGGTGGGGCATAGCAACGTCACGTCCATTCCCATGCGCGTGGCAATGGTCAGCGCCGAATTGGCCACGGCGGTATTCAGCGGCTTGGGGTGGTAGGTCCAGGTCAGCACGTATTTCTTGCCGCGCAAATCACTGCTGCCAAAGTGCTCTTGCAGGGCCAGCGCGTGTGCCAATTCCTGGCAGGGGTGGGTGATGGTTTCCATGTTGATCACCGGCACCGTGGCGTATTTGGCGAAACTCTTGAGCACGATGTCCTGGCGGTCGTACTGCCAATCCACAAACTTCGGAAACGCGCGCACACCGATCAAATCCACATAACGCGCCAATACCCGCGCCACTTCGGCGATGTGTTCCTCGGTGTCGCCGTCCATCACCGTGCCCAAATTGAATTCGATCGGCCACGCATCCTTGCCCGGCTGCAGCACGATGGCATGGCCGCCCAGCTGGAATGCGCCCAACTCGAAACTGGTGCGGGTGCGCATTGACGGATTGAAAAACACCAGTGCGATGGACTTGCCCTTCAGCGCATCGCCCAACTTGCTGCGTTTGAACTCGGCGGCCTGCATCAACAACGCGTCGAGGTCGGCGCGGCTCCAGTCCTGGGTATTGAGAAAGTGCTTCATGGGTTGGTTTTCGATGTGGGCAGAAGGAAAGTGGGGGGCTGAAACGCAAAAAACCCAGCCGTCAGGCTGGGTTTTCGGAAAAGTGACGCATGAACGCGATCCGGATTACCCAGCTGGAAATGGCGTTTCCGGTCGGCGCGCACGCGAGGTCATGCCGGAGGCCATCCGGGCGGTGTCAGCGTAGCGCGTGGAAAGGTGGGCGTTCATTGATGCGGAATGGTCGCATGCCGTACTTGATAGCGCAAGCGCAATCAATCGAAAGGATGTGGTGTGATCGAAATACGGATGCGCAAGCGATTACCGGGGTCGCGGTCCATGCGGGTGCGGAACTTGCTGCCGCGGTACATGTAATCCACGTCATAGGCAAGCGTGCGGCGAAATTCCTTTTCCACTGGCTCGACTCTGCAATTTTGCAAGCCAGCCGCCCGCTCTTCGGCATTGGTACCGGTACTGGAGAGGCGATCTTTGACTGAATTGACGATGCGCGCCAAGGTGGTGCCTTTGTCGGCATCCCTCACATCACAGACCCGTTCCGCACTGGTGGTACGCAGCACCTGATACACCGGCCGCACCGACAAGACTTGCGCATAGTCGTAACGCACGTTTTCAAACGGCAATGTCACTTCACGCGGAGCGTCTTG
>DAORUL010000150.1:1573-3745 GCA_035433165.1 Thermomonas sp.
TGGCATATCGAATGCTCGGCGATGGCGGCGGCGCATCTGGGGCCCACCATCGACATCCATGCCGGCGGCATTGACCTGCAGTTCCCGCATCACGAAAACGAAGTGGCGCAAAGCGAGTGCGCACACGGCGGCGCACCGTTCGCACGCTGGTGGCTGCACAACGGCATGCTCAATTTCGGCGGCGCCAAGATGGCCAAGTCGGTGGGCAATATCCAGCGCGTGCATGATCTGGTGCGGCAGCACCCGCCGGAAGCGCTGCGCTATGCGCTGCTGTCGGCGCACTACCGGCAACCGCTGGAGTGGTCGGATGGGTTGATCGAACAATGCGTACGCACACTGGACCGCCTGTACGGAACGCTGCGGGACTTGACCGATGTGCAGGCCACTGCCGTGATCCCCGCCAGCATTGACGCAGCGCTGGACGATGACCTCAATACCCCGGCGGCGCTGGCGGAAATCGCGCGGCTTGCCGGTGAGGCACGCAAGGCCACCTCGCGTGAGGATCGGGCCATGCTGAAAGCGCAATTGCTGGGCGCGGGCAAGGTGCTGGGCTTGTTGCAGCAAGCGCCTGCCGAATGGTTCGCACGCGGCGTGTCAGGTGATGACGATGCGCGTATCCAGGCGTTGGTGGACGAACGCGCCGCCGCCAAGCAAGCCCGCGACTTCGCCCGTGCCGATGCGATCCGCCAGCAGCTGGCCGACGAGGGCATCCTGCTGGAGGACACGCCGCAGGGTGTCAGGTGGAAGCGGGCATGAGCACTTCCCCCTTCCCTCTCGAACCCACCGCCGCCGATGCCCAAGCCGCCATTGCGGATGAATTCGGCTTCTTCGGTGATTGGTCGGAGCGCTACCAGTACCTGATCGACTTGGGTCACAAGCTGCCGGAGTTTCCGGCAGCCTGGAAAACCGACGCGCACCGTCTGCACGGCTGCACCTCGCTGGTGTGGATCGTTGGCGAAGGCGATGCCGACAAACTGACCTTCCATTCGATCAGCGACTCGGTGATCGTCTCCGGCCTGATTTATCTGGCACTGCGCGTGTATTCCGGCCGCAGTGCCCAGGAGATTCTGGCCACCACGCCGGACTACATCACACACATCGGCCTTGCCAAGCACCTGTCCCCCACCCGCAGCAATGGCCTGGCCGCACTGCTGGCCTTTATCCGCAATCGCGCAGAGCACGCTCTGGGCAAATGAGTCCGTCACCGTCCCCGTCATCGCCGCTGCGCAGCGTCGGGTTCCGCTGGCTGTTGCTGTATCGCATGTGCACCCTGTTGTCGTACCAGATCGTGGCAGTGACGGTGGGCTGGCATATCTACGAGGTGACCCACAACACCTTGTCGCTGGGCTTGGTGGGCTTGGCCGAAGTCATCCCGTATTTTTGCGTGGCCCCGTTCGCCGGGCATCTGGTAGATCACTTGCCGCGCCGCAAGATGGGCGCCGCCGCCTGCACCTTGCTGGCCATCAATGCCGGCGTATTGGCCTTGGTGGCCGGCAACATTGCCTTGCACACCCAGGGCACTTGGCCCATCTATCTGGCGGTGGCCGTGGGCGGCATCGGCCGTTCGGTGCTGGGGCCTGTCTATAACGCTCTGTTCGCGCGCGTCCTGCGACGCGACCAATTTGCCACTGGCGCCAGCATGGGCAGCGTGGTCTTTCAGGCGGGACTGGTATTGGGCCCAGCCTTGGGGGGCGTGCTGGTGGGCCTGTTCGGAAAATCCATGTCGTATGCAGTGGGGACAGGTTTTGCGCTGCTGGCGGCCGCCACCTTGCTGGCGATGCCGGTCACCGAGCCGGCCAAACCGCAGCAACCCGGCCCCATTTTTGCCAGCATTGCCGAGGGCGCACGCTTTGTGGCCGGCAACCAGATCATGCTGGGCGCGATGGCGCTGGACATGTTTTCGGTTTTGCTGGGCGGTGCCGTCTCCATGCTGCCGGCGTTCATCAAGGACATCCTGCACGCCGGCCCGGAGGCGCTGGGTCTGCTACGCGCAGCCCCGGCGATTGGCTCGATTGCGGTAGCGCTGTGGCTGACCCGGCATCCCCTGCAACGCCATGCCGGGCGCATTTTGCTGCTGGCGGTGGCCGCGTTCGGGATCAGCACGATCGCCTTTGCGCTCTCGCGCAACCTGTGGTTATCCGCCGTGATTCTGGTGTTGTATGGGGCCTGCGA
>DAORUL010000151.1:0-3671 GCA_035433165.1 Thermomonas sp.
TTGTCGCCATCCAGCGAGGCATTGAAGGTGGGGTATTTCTGCAACACCGCCACGCACGCCTTGATCAGGAAGGCCAGCATGGTCAGCTTGCTGCCCTTGCCTGCCGCAATCGCTTTTGCATTCTCGTTGTTGAAGCTCACGCGCAGCTCTTCCAGCGCAGTGATATCGGCTTCATCGAATTGGGTGACGTGCGGAATCATCGCCCAATTGCGCGCAAGATTGGCGCCGGAAATCTTCTGGATGCGTGACAGCGGCTTGCTTTCGATCGCACCAAATTTGGCGAAATCCACCTTCGGCCATGGCAGCAAGCTGAGCCCACCAGCCGCCGCCACTGCCGGGGCAAGGCCCTGCGGCGCGCCCGACATCACCGCTTTCACGTGATGCTGGACATCCTCCCGGCTGATGCGGCCATTTCGGCCACGGCCACTGACCTGCAATAAATCCACCCCCAGCTCGCGCGCATACAAGCGCACGGCTGGACTGGCATACGGCACCTTGGCCGGCAACACGGCGTCGGCCTCAAAGCGCATCGGCGGAATACCCGGCTGGCCGGGTTCAGCGACGGGCGCACGTGCGGGCACTGGCGCGCCACTCTCCACAACCGCCACCGCTGCCGGTGCGGCCACCACCGCAGGTTTCGGCGGCGCAGGGGTGGGCGCCGCAACTGCAGCGGGGGCTGCTGTCGGCGCTGCGGCATCTGCGGCCACCTCGATGATCGCCACCAAGCCGCCCTCGGACACGTTATCGCCCAGCTTGACCTTGAGTTCCTTGATCACGCCGGCAAACGGTGACGGCACTTCCATGGTCGCCTTGTCCGATTCCAGCGTCACCAAGCCCTGATCCTTGCCGACGCTATCGCCGGGCTTGACCAGCAATTCGATGACGGGGACATCGCCGTGGCCACCGATATCGGGGACGCGGGCTTCCTTCAATTCGGCCATGGCCGGCTCCGGTGTTCTAGGGTGAAGCCGCCACGTTGCCACATCCGGATGACAGGAACAAACAATTGCAACGCGATTGTTTTATTTTATCCGGATGTTTCGAATAATCAGACGGATATTTGCCAATATGACATCTGCATTCAATTAAAGTCCCGTTTTTATCCGGAATCAATCAAGGGTGTTCGGCTTCCAGATGCGGCTTGCCCTTTTCGCGATGCAGCAAATACAGGCCGCTGCCAATGATGATGGCGGCCCCCAGCCAGGTCACGCCATCCGGCAATACGCCCCACAGTGCCAGATCCAGCGCCACGCCCCAGAGCAGCGCGGAATATTCCAGCGGCGCAATCAGCGAGGCCTCGCCATGGCGGAAGGCCTCGGTAATGGCGAATTGGCCCAGCGTGCCCACCACGCCAATGCCGGCCACGATCCATGCATGCTCGGCCTGCAATGGCCGCCAGCTGGGCCATGCCAGACTGCCCGCCCCCAGCGCCATCAAGGCCAACAGCCAGACCACCATGGCCTGATTGGAATCCGTGCGCGCCAGCACCCGCACGGTGATCGCCGACACCGCATAACCCGCCGCCGCCAACAACACCGCCAACCCGGCCAGAGACAACATCCCTGCGCCGGTCGGCCGCAGCACCACCAGCACGCCAAGCAAGCCCACGGCAATCGCCGTCCAACGGCGTGGGCCCACTTTTTCACCCAGGATCGGCACCGACAGCGCGGTGATCAGCAACGGGGCCACAAAAAAGATCGAATAGGCGGTGGACAGTGGCAGCCGCTTCAGCGCATACACAAAGCTGGCCATCATGCCCACGCCCAGCACTCCGCGCAGCAGATGCAAGGGCCAGCGCACCCGCAGCAGCGGCCGCCAGCCTTGCGTGAACAACGCCCACATCAGCACCAACGGCAGGGAGGCCAACCCGCGCAATGCCGCCACTTGGAACGGCAGGTAATGCGCCGACAGCAATTTCAAGCCGGCATCCATCAGCGCAAACAGGCCCACCGCCGCCAGCATCAGCCAAACGGCGCGGGAATGGGGTGCGTGGTTGGGCTCGGTCATGCCGCCAGCATGCGGTACCCTTTCGTTTTCGTCACCCCTGCCCAATGCCATGCCTTCCTTCGACATCATTTCTGAAGTGGATACCCACGAGCTCACCAATGCGGTGGATCAAGCCAGCCGCGAGTTGACCACGCGCTTTGACTTCAAAGGCGTGGATGCCAAATTCCTGCGCGAAGACAACATCATCACCCAGTCCGCGCCCAGTGATTTCCAGTTGCAGCAGATGACCGACATCCTGCGCGCACGCTTGATTGCGCGAAAGATCGACGTGCGTTGCCTGGAGTTTGGCGATATCGACACCAACCTGGCCGGCGCGCGCCAGAAGATCACCGTGAAGCAAGGCATCGAGCGCGAATTGGCGAAGAAAATCCAGGCCGCACTCAAGGACGCCAAGCTGAAAGTCGATTCGCAAATCAATGGCGACAAGCTGCGCGTGACGGGCAAGAAGCGCGACGATTTGCAGGCGGCAATGGCGCTGCTGCGTGGGCAGGAATTCGAGCTGCCGTTGCAGTTCGACAATTTCCGTGATTGATTCGCGCAAGCGCTCATCCGCCTGGACTGATACCGATGCCGCAAGACGTTGCCATTGATGCCACGATGATCGAAGCCGCCGTCCGTCGCTGGCTGGAGCGCGCCGTGATTGGGCTGAATCTGTGCCCGTTCGCCAAGGCAGTGCATGTGAAGCATCAGGTACGGATCGTGATCAGCGATGCCAGCACCGAGCGCGCCCTGCTGGAAGAGCTTGGTGAAGAACTCGCCCTGCTGCGCGACAGCGCCGAGGACAACATCGACACCACACTGCTGGTACACCCGCAGGTGTTGACCGACTTCCTCGACTACAACGATTTTCTGGACACCGCCGATGCGCTGATCGAAGCGATGGCGTTGGACGGCGTGCTGCAAGTGGCCAGCTTCCACCCCGATTATCAATTTGCCGACAGCGCACCCGACGATGCCGCCAACCTGACCAACCGCGCGCCGTACCCGATCTTGCACCTGTTGCGCGAAGCCAGCATCGACCGCGCCGTGGCCGCCTACCCGGACCCCGATGCCATCATCGAACGCAATATCGCGGCGATGCAGGCATTGGGCGCGGAAGGGTTTCGCAAGCTGCTATCGGAGCACGACTGAATCCACACTGTGATGCTGCTGTCGTGGCGTTGCTGCAGCGGCGACTCGAACAGGATGTTCGCAGGAGCCGAGTAGCAGCAATGCCACGGCGGCGGCATCACGGCGAGCACGCCTAGGCAATCAACTGACCGCAAACAACCTCGCACGTGCATCTTCATCCAACGGTATCCACTGCCCTTCCGGCAAATCTGCAAGCACCAACCCGCCGATGCGCTCGCGATGCAGCGCGGCCACGTGATTGCCCGCCGCCGCGAACATCCGCCGCACCTGGTGGTAGCGGCCTTCGTGCAAGGTCAGCCGCGCCGTGCGCGCATCCAGCACTGCAAGTTCGGCCGGCAGCAGCGGTGTTTTTTCGCCTTCCAGCATCAGCGTGCCGCTGGCGAACAACGCGACTTCATCGCCGCGCAAGTCTTGCGCCAGCGTGGCCAGATAGACTTTCGGCAATTTGGATTTCGGGGAAATAATTCGGTGCAGCAGTTGCCCGTCATCGGTCAACAACAACAGACCCGAGGTATCGCGATCCAACCGCCCCA
>DAORUL010000152.1:0-3665 GCA_035433165.1 Thermomonas sp.
TCAACACCATCCGCGGCATCGTCAAGGTCGCAGCGGTCAAGGCGCCGGGCTTCGGCGATCGTCGCAAGGCGATGCTGGAAGACATGGCCATCCTCACCGGCGGCCAGGTGATTTCCGAGGAAGTCGGCCTGCAGCTCGAGAAGGCCACCCTGAAGGATCTCGGTCGCGCCAAGAAGGTCGTAATCACCAAGGAAAACACCACCTTGATCGACGGCGCCGGCGAAGCCGCCACGATCCAGTCGCGCATCAAGCAGATCAAGGCCCAGATCGAGGAAACCTCCTCGGACTACGACCGCGAGAAGCTGCAGGAGCGCGTTGCCAAGCTTGCGGGCGGTGTTGCCGTGATCAAGGTTGGCGCAGCCACCGAAGTCGAAATGAAGGAAAAGAAGGCCCGCGTCGAAGACGCCCTGCACGCCACGCGTGCGGCGGTCGAGGAAGGCGTGGTCCCGGGCGGTGGCGTGGCGCTGATCCGCGCACTGGCCGGCCTGACCAAGCTCAAGGGTGACAACGAAGAGCAGAACCACGGCATCCAGATCGCCCGTCGTGCGATGGAAGCGCCGCTGCGCGAAATCGTCACCAACGCCGGCGAAGAGCCGAGCGTGATCCTGAACAAGGTCGCCGAAGGCAAGGGCAACTTTGGCTACAACGCGGCAACCGGTGAATACGGCGACATGGTCGAACTCGGCATCCTCGATCCGACCAAGGTCACCCGCACCGCGCTGCAGAACGCGGCGTCCATCGCCGGCCTGATGATCACCACCGAAGCAATGGTTGCCGAAGCACCGAAGAAGGACGAAGGCCACGGCCACGGTGGCGGCGGTGGTGGCATGGGCGGCATGGGCGGCATGGGTGGCATGGGCGGTATGGATTTCTAAGAGCGCCCCACCGTTCGTCCTGAGCGCAACGCCACAGGCGCGAAGTCGAAGGATCAGCAACAACGAAAAGCCCCGCAGCGATGCGGGGCTTTTTCATGGGGCAATGTGAAATACAGTCGGGAAGGGGCCTTGCAATGCGTTGTCATTCGAACAACAACCGATGTCGTCATGACAACACACGCACGCCGGGATCCCGTAAAGCCGCTGTTGGGGGCCGACCACGCGCGACCTGATCCCGTTGATCCAGACCGGCCGCCTGCTGCCGGAGACGTGCCCCTGCTGTTTGAGGGCAAGCGCGAGGTGGTCACCAAGCAGTGGACCGGCCGGATGGATTACTGGGCGATGGATTTCGAATAACCATGCCGTGGCGGTCACGGTGGTCGGTATCTTCGGCAACGACACCGTGACGCTGGTGCGAGTCAACGTCGGTTGAGCGAAGGGATCGAACCCGGAATCACCCAATCGAACGCCGTTATCCTGCGAGAGCTTTTATCGAGCGCGGTTGTGCCACCGGATCCGTGTTGCCTACGGGAAACCTGGCAATGCTGATAGGCCAGCTCGGGGATGTGCAGGTTTTGTGGCGTACTTGAGCGCCACCCGCACCAACCACAAGCACAAGCGAACTTCATCGCGCTGCTGAAGCGCGCGCTGGTGGAAGCCCGGAATCGAGCGATCTGTTTTTGTAGGAGCGCCTTCAGGCGCGAGCTTTTCGCATCGCCCCCAGCACGACGCACCACCTCGATCCCTTCACCGCTTCGCCATGACAGCACCTTACACAACAAAGGAACAATTACGCCAGCACCGGCCGCGTCTACTGGATCAAGGTCTGTTAGATGCCGGATGCCAGTGCGAACGCGCGTGGCAAGCCGATCGTCAATCTGCTGCCGTTGCAGAAAGGAAAGATTGTCATCTACATGGACGAGGACGATGCCGTGGTCGACGTGCAGATCACCGATGGCGAAAGCGACATCCTGCTGTTCGCCTCCAACGGCAAGACCGTGCTGGTCGGTGCCGTGCAGATCGGCGAACAGCACGCGCTGATGCTGATTTCGAAGCAGGGCACCCACGTGCGCACCCACGCACCCACGCTGCCGAAGTCGCCAAGGTCGGCTACGCGACATTCGGCCGTATGTCCTGGTCGTTGTGGTAGATGACAAATTCATGTGCGTTCACCTAAGCTGCGCGCCCCCGCATCACCCCCCTGATTCCAAAGGATTCCCGCTCGATGACCAATTCCACCCGTGGCCTTGCTGTGCTGGCGCTGACTTTCAGCGTAGTCGCAAATGCCGGTCAGGCCGACATCTGCTACAGCGATCCCTATCCGATGATCGGTTCCCACATTCCGACCAGCAGCACCGTTTTCCATTGCCCGACAGCCGGCAACAAGACCCTGCCCCAGCTTGCCGCGGAAAACTGGCAGGTGGTCCAGCTCATGCCCATTTCCATTGATGGCTCGCAGGGCGCCGATCAAATCCTGATCCAGAAGCCGTGAGCACGGTCACCACGATCGGCGCCTTGCTGTTGTCCTTGTTCGGGGCCACTGCAGCGCATGCCGGAGGGCGTGCGGATATCTGCTACACGGCGTGGTCAGCCAGCGCACCGCCGCCGACCACGGCCAGTGTCTTTGTCTGTCCACAGGCCGGCACCGCGACCCTTGGCCAGCTCGCCAATGCGGGCTGGATCATGGTCAAGCTGCTGCCCATGGCGCGCTTTGAAAACGATACGTACCAAACCAGCGAGCAGCTGCTGATTCGCCAGGAATGGATCTACCGCAACGGGTTTGATTGAGAAACCGATTGGTCAATGGGGTCATGATCAATGATTGATCCTCAGACGCTCAGACGCATTTTTCACGGCGTATTCGCGCCAAACGCCAGCCTGCGTGCGCAGTTGACGTCATCGGGGCGCGGCAAGTGGCTGGCCACCGATGCGGAATGGACCAGCATGAGGCCGGACGACCGCAGCCCCGGCCAGCGTCTCCGTTCGATGAGCTGGGCGCAACGCCTCAAGCGCATCTTCCACATCGACGTGAATACCTGCGTGCATTGCGGGGGCGCGGTACGGATTGTCTCCAGCATCAAGGATCCGGTAGCCATCCGCGCCATCCTGTCCCAATTTGAGAAACTCGGCGTGCTGGAGCAAGCGGACTACCGGCCGGCAGCGCCCGCCCCGCCCGCTGCGGCTTTGTGACCGCCCACCGGCCACCCGCCACGACGCGGACGGCGGAAACAGTAAGACGACACTATGCGGCCACGACCCGCAAGGCTGCGCTCGGCCCAACGCTTGTGCTGTCGAAGGGCCAGGAATCGGTGCGAAATGACCACGCCCTGCGCCGCTGCGCGGCCGCGCAAAGCCGAAATCCCACGCGCGAGCCTCCGATCCGAGCCCGGACCGGCGCTCGCGCGGCCGCCGCGTACTCGCCAGACTCTCCGAAAAGGGCGTTTGAATTTCCTATACGCCGGCATGAGCCCGATCAGCTGCGGCGAGGACGCCCAAGGCAATATCTTTGTGGGCACCCAGGGCGGCAATGCTTATATCCTCCAATCGGCCAGCGCTTCAGATCTCATATTCAAGAACGGCTTCGAAAACTGAGCCGCTCGGCGGCGGGCCGGTGGCAGATTCGTGCACCAGAAACAGACGGGTGAATGCGCTCGGCGGGCAAGTCCATCCGGCCTATCTTGGTGCAGTTCGCTTTGCGTGATCTGCGGGCAGTTGTTTGCTACGGCGCAATCGCGTTAAGGCAACGCTGAATAAGTGCGAGCCGGGTTCAAAGTGTGCGACATCATGAAA
>DAORUL010000153.1:0-3639 GCA_035433165.1 Thermomonas sp.
GACGTGAACAGGTAGCTGGACATTGCTTATATCCTTGTATTCGGATGGAAAGATGGGTGCGCATGATAACGCGATGCCGACCGTCGTGCATCATGCGCCGATTGTCGATGCCCTGTGTTCAGGATTTGTGCATCGGCCAGGACGCATCGGCTAGCATCGATGGATGGATTCCATTACGCATTTGTTTTATGGCGGCGTGATTGCCGCCGCCATCGCCCCCAAAGCCGATCGTCGCGCCGCGCTGTTGGCGGGGGCCGCGCTCAATACCGTGCCGGATCTGGATGTATTGCCGCTGCTGCTGAGCGACAATCCGGTGCTGCGGATGACTTGCCATCGCGCCGCCACCCATTCGTGGTTGGTGCTGCCGCTGATCGCGTGGGCAATCTGGTGGTTCTTCCAGCGCCGTGGCGGGCGGGTGGCCGCGGCGCCCACGCGCTGGTGGTGGGCGATCTGCATATGCCTGATGGCGCACCCGCTGCTGGACAGCTTCACCGTCTATGGCACGCAATTGTTTTGGCCGATCCCGCTGCCGCCGTTGATGTGGGGCACGCTGTTCATCGTCGATCCGCTATTCACCCTGCCGTGGCTGCTGGCCTGCGTGGTGGCGTGGTTTGCATGGAAAAGACCGCTGGGGCAACGCGCACTGATGGCCGGGCTGGTGTTGGGTGTGGGCTATTTGGGCTGGTCGCTGTTGGCGAAGGCGCTGGTGGCGCGTGCCGCAGACCGCGAGTTGGCGGGACTCGGCCATGCAGATGCGCCACGGTTTTCCGTGCCAATGCCGCTCAACACCCTGCTATGGCGTGAGGTGGTGATGGTGCCGGATGGGTATCTGGAAGGCTACCGTTCGCTGGCCGCCGATCGCGGGCCGATGCGGTTTGCATTTCATCCGTCGAATACCGCTGCCCTGCAAGCCGCCGGTAATGTACCCGCCGTGCAGCGTTTGACGTGGTTCACCAACGGGTTTGTGGGCGCGCGGGTGGTTGATGGTGCACTGGTGCTGGATGATCTGCGCATGGGCAGTGCGCCGGACTATTTCTTCAGCTTTCGGGTGGCGCAGCACGACGCTGGAACTTGGAAAGCAGTTGCGCCGACGCAGATGCACACCCTGCGTATCGCTCCCGGCGCGATGTGGGATAGCGTATGGCAGCGGATCTGGAACGCACCCGTGGCTCAGGCAGCAACGGGTAATTCGGGTGACACGCCTGCAATCAGCGCATCGAAATAATCGCAGGTCAGCTGCAATTGCGCATCGACAGTTTGCGCGCGGTTGACCACGGCGCGGAATGCGGCATTTTCGGGCCGGTCTTTGGCATACCAACCCAGATGCTTGCGTGCAATGCGCACGCCCATCTCTTCACCGTAGTGGGCGTGCAGCGCGTGCAGGTGTGCGATGAGCGTGTCGCGCACGCGGGGCAGCGCGGGGTCCGGCAAGGCCTCGCCGGTCTTCAGGTAGTGCGCGATCTGGCCCAGCAGCCACGGCCGTCCCTGCGCGGCACGGCCCACCATGACTGCATCGGCCCCGGTGTGCTGCAACACGAACGCGGCTTTCTGCGGGGAGTCGATATCGCCATTGGCGATCACCGGGATGCGCAGTGCTGCTTTGACTTGTGCAATCGTGGCGTACTCGGCGCTGCCGGTGTAGTGCTGGTCGCGGGTGCGACCGTGGATGGCCAGCGCGGCAATGCCGGCGTCTTCGGCAATGCGCGCAATCTGCAGCGCGTTTTTATGCTCGGCATCCCAGCCGGTACGGATTTTCAGCGTCACCGGCACGCTTGCCGCGGCAACCACCGCCGACACGATCCGCGCCACCAATTGCGGGTCACGCATCAGCGCGCTGCCGGCCAGCACATTGCACACTTTCTTGGCCGGACAGCCCATGTTGATGTCGATGATTTGCGCGCCGTGATCCACATTGAAGCGCGCCGCATCGGCCAACGCGGCAGGGTCGGTGCCGGCGATCTGCACGCTGACCGGATCCGGCTCGCCAGCATGATCCATCCGCGTGCGCGATTTTGTGGTGTTCCAGAATCGCGGGTCGGAAATCGTCATTTCCGACACTGCCAAGCCCGCCCCCATGCGCTTGCACAGCAGCCGGAAGGGTTTATCGGTGACCCCCGCCATCGGCGCAAGCATCACGTTCGGGGCGATGGTGTAGGGGCCGATGCGCATCGGCGTAGTGTACCGGCAGCGGTTTAAGCAACCGGCAGTTTCGGCATCGCCAATGCAGCACCAGCGTGCTCGGTGGAGCGCGCCGCATAGCGGCCAGCAAAACGGACGTGTTCGATAAACGCACGCTGTGGGCGTTGCGCCAGGGATGCCGCCAGTGCGCCATTGAAGGCGTCGCCGGCACCGGTGGTATCGACCACGTGTGCGGGTTCTGCAGGGATGCGGTAGCAGGCGTGCGCATCGCCACGCAGATGGCTGCTGGCATGCGACACAAAACAGCCGCTGGCGCCCAGCGTGATGATGATGCTGCCATCCGGCAACAGTGTGCGGCAGAGTGCGTGCAGGCGCGGTTGATCGAGGCCGGCCACCGCGTCGGCGTCGACGCGTTCACCCACATGGCGTCCCAGCAGCGCTGCGAATTCGGTTTCGTTGGGGGTCAGGATGTCAACGCGGTCCAGCAGGGCTTGGCTGATCGCCACATTGGCCGGTGCCGGGTTGAGGATGCCGATGGCCCCAGCCGCAGCGCCACTCTCCAGGGCTTGCGCCACCGCATCCAGCGGGGATTCCAACTGGGCCAGCACGACATCGTCAGCGAGCAGTGCAGGCAGATGTGCACTGACCCATGCCGGTGCCAGCTCCGCATTGGCGCCAGCACCAATCACGATGCAATTGCGGCCTTCGGCATCCACATAAATGCCGGCGGTGCCGGTGGGTGCGGTGCTGGCCGCTGCGTGCAGTTCGATCCTGTCATCCGCGCATAGCTGGCGTGCCAACTGGGCGCCGGCGTCATCACCCAACGCACAGATAAAGCGCGTATCGGCACCTGCACGCGTCGCAGCCATCGCCTGATTGAAGCCCTTGCCGCCGGGGCCGGTGGCATACCTGCCGGCCAAGGTTGCACCTGCCTGCGGCAGTGCAGACACGCGCCAGACGTGGTCGACGTTGAACGAGCCGATGACACAGACGCGGGCCATCAGGGGTTGCCGACATCCGCCGCGCCATGCGCGGGAATGACCTTGTGGGGGGTGTGCCGGTGCTTGAACAGCGGCACGAAGACAGCCGCCATCGCCAGCGCATACAGCGCAAACGTCACCCAGATGCCGTGCCAGTCTTTTGCGCCGCTGGCATCGGTAAACCAGTGATCAATCACGAACCCGGCCACCAGACTTCCCAGCACCGCGCCGATGCCATTGGTCATCAGCATGTACAAGCCCTGTGCCGAGGCGCGGATTTTGGGGTCGGCCTGCTGTTCGACGAACAGCGAGCCGGAGATGTTGAAGAAATCAAAGGCCATCCCGTAGACGATGCAACTCATCACGATCATCCACAGGCCCGGGCCGGGGTTGCCATAGGCGAACAGGCCAAAGCGCAGGAACCACGCCAACATGCTGATCGTCATCACCGTCTTGATGCCGAAACGGCGCAGGAAGAACGGGATGGTGAGGATGAACAGGGTTTCGCTGATCTGCGAGA
>DAORUL010000154.1:0-3624 GCA_035433165.1 Thermomonas sp.
CGCGGCGATCCGCTGGCTGGATTTCAACGACACCTGGCTGGCCGCCGAGTGGGGCCACCCGTCCGACAACCTCGGCGCGATCCTCGCGGTGGCCGACTGGCGCAGCCGCGCCGGCGCGGCGCTGAGCATGCGCGAGGTGCTGGCCTGCGCGATCAAGGCGCACGAGATCCAGGGCGTGATGGCACTGAAGAACTCGTTCAACCAGGTCGGGCTGGACCACGTGGCACTGGTGAAGCTGGCCTCGACGGCGGTGGTGTCGTCCCTGCTCGGGCTGGACCGCGCACAGGCGCTGGCGGCGCTGTCGCAGGTGTTCGTGGACGGCCAGAGCCTGCGCACCTACCGGCACGCGCCCAATACCGGTTCGCGCAAGAGCTGGGCCGCCGGCGACGCCTGTTCGCGCGCGGTGCGGCTGGCGCTGATCGCGCAAGCCGGCGAGATGGGCTATCCCAGTGCGCTCACCGCGCCGGCCTGGGGCTTCTATGACGTCAGCTTCCAGGGCCGGCCGTTCCGCTTCGAGCGCGGGTTCGGCAGCTACGTGATCGAGAACGTGCTGTTCAAGATCAGCTACCCGGCCGAATTCCACGCGCAGAGTGCGGTGGAAGCGGCGGTGACGCTGCACCAGCGGCTGCGCGAACTCGGCCGCAGCAGCGACGACATCGAGAAGATCGTCATCCGCACCCAGGCCGCGTGCATGCGCATCATCGACAAGCACGGCCCGCTGGACAACCCCGCCGACCGCGATCACTGCATCCAGTACATGGTGGCTGTGCCGCTGCTGCTGGGCCGCCTGACCGCTGCCGACTACGAGGACGACGTGGCCGCCGATCCACGCATCGATGCGCTGCGCGCGCGCATCCGCTGCATGGAGGAACCGCAGTTCACCGCCGACTACCACGACCCCGGCAAACGCAGCATTGCCAACGGCCTGACCGTCCACTTCAAGGACGGCAGCGCGCTGGACGAGGTGCTGGTGGAATACCCCATCGGCCATTCGCGCCGCCGCGACGAGGGCCTGCCGCTGCTGGAGGAAAAGTTCCGCCGCAACCTGGCGCGGCGCTTCGACGCGCAGCGCCAGCAGCGCATCCTCGACGTGGCGCTGGACCAGGACGCACTGGAGGCGATGCCGGTGCGCGACTTCATGGACCTGTTGGCGGGCTGAAATTCGCGAAAGTGCCGGCAAGCGGCGAAAATGGGTGCCCGTTCCGACTGCAGGCGCCACCATGTCATCGCTTCCGCAACTGCGCATCCCCGCCACCTACATGCGCGGCGGCACCTCCAAGGGCGTGTTCTTCAAACGCGACGACCTGCCGGAAGCCGCGCGCGAACCCGGCCCGGCGCGCGATGCCCTGCTGCTGCGGGTGATCGGCTCGCCCGACCCGTACGGCAAGCACACCGACGGCATGGGCGGGGCAACCTCCAGTACCAGCAAATGCGTGATCATCGCGCCGGCCAGCGTGCCCGACCACGACGTGGACTATCTGTACGGGCAGGTCAGCATTGATTCCGCGTTTGTGGATTGGTCGGGCAACTGCGGCAATCTGAGTACGGCAGTGGGGCCTTTCGCGATTGCCAATGGTTTCCTTGCGGCCGAGCGCATCCCGCAGGACGGCACGGTGACGGTGCGGATCTGGCAGGCCAATATCGGCAAGACCATCCTTGCACATGTGCCGGTGCGCGACGGCAAGGTGCAGGAAACCGGCGATTTCGAAGTGGATGGTGTGACGTTCCCGGCTGCTGAAATCGTGTTGGAATTTTTGGATCCGTCCGATGACGACGGCGAAGGCGGGTCGATGTTTCCCACCGGGAATCTGGTCGATGACCTCGACGTGCCGGGTGTAGGCGTATTGCAGGCCACGCTGATCACCGCCGGCATCCCCACCGTGTTCGTCAACGCCGCCGACATCGGCCATGCCGGCAGCGAATTGCAGCCGGCCATCAATGACAACAAGGCCGCGCTGGCGAAACTGGAAGCCATCCGCATTGCCGGCGCGCTGCGCATGGGCCTGATCAAGACGGCGGAAGAGGCAACCACCCGCCAACACACGCCGAAAGTGGCATTCGTTGCACCACCGCAGGCGTACACCGCCAGCAGCGGCAAACCGATTGCCGCCGGCGACATTGATTTGAATGTGCGTGCGATGTCGATGGGCAAATTGCACCACGCGATGATGGGCACCGCTTCGGTCGCGATTGCCACTGCCGCGGCAGTGCCAGGCACCTTGGTCAATCTGGCCGCCGGTGGCGGCAGCCGCGACGCGGTGCGCTTTGGCCACCCCTCCGGCACGTTGCGCGTGGGTGCGTCGGTCGCGCAGGTGGATGGCGTATGGCAAGTGACACGCGCCGTGATGTCGCGCTCCGCGCGGGTATTGATGGAAGGCTGGGTGCGGGTGCCGCAGGGCTGAAGCTGATCCGTCGCGCCCGCCGCGGCGTGCGTTCTCCCTTCGCGAATGTCCCCCGGCCACGACCTTGCGGCCGCGGCCTCCTCCTTGATTTCGCTGCAGGAGAACACCCGCCGCAGCTCCCCGCCCGATCAGGCGTCGAAGTGGAACCCGCCCTTGTGCAATTCGTGACGCGCTTGGTCGAACCCGGTCTCCGGCACCAGCGCATCGCCGCGGTTGGCCAGCGCCTGCCACTGCGCCAAGAGATCTTCCGCCGTAGCCGCCTCGCCCAAGGCAATGCCTTGCGTCATCGTCAGCTGCACCAGCTCGAAGCTGCCCGCACCGGCACTGAGGATGGCGCGGTTGGGTGCCTGCTCGCTGACGAGCGCCAGCACCGCAGGACTCACTAATTCGGGCTTGAATTTCGACAGCTGCTCGGGTGGCAAGATGCCTTCCATCATGCGGGTTGCACCGGTGGGTGCCAGGCAGTTGACGCGGATATCGTGCTTCTCGCCTTCGATGCCCAAGGTCTGCATCAACCCCACCAAACCCATCTTCGCGGCGGCGTAATTGGCTTGGCCAAAATTGCCGAACAAGCCACTGCACGAGGTGGTCATCACGATGCGGCCGTACTGTTGTTCACGCATCGCGTTCCACACTGCACGCGTGCAATTGACCGACCCCATCAAGTGCACATCCAGCACCAGACGGAAATCCGCCAACTCCATCTTGGCGAAACTTTTGTCGCGCAGGATGCCGGCGTTGTTGATCAGGATGTCGATGCGGCCGAATTCGGCCAGGACAGCATCCACCATCGCCTGCACGGCCTCGGCATCGGCCACCGAACACTTGCCCGCGCGCGCCTTGCCACCGGTGGCACTGATTTCTGCCACCACCGCATCGGCAGCATCACCCAGATCATTGACGATGACCTGCGCACCACGGCTGGCCAACAGCAATGCATGTGCGCGGCCCAAGCCGCCACCGGCTCCGGTGACAATGGCCACGCGACCATTCAAATCAATTTTCGACATCCGTGGGTACGTCCTGTTGTGGAATGCATGAGTGGGATGAATCAGCGAGCAGCCAGCGGTTGCAACTGCTGCAAGACCGGCGGAAGTTCAGCAAGCGTGGCGATGGTGCGCATGCGTTGGTGGCCGGTGGTCAGCTGCGTCTCGGCTTCATGCGCCCAGGTGGTGTGATACGGCACATGCACGCCCCAGCCGCCCAGCGCCAACACCGGTGC
>DAORUL010000155.1:0-3491 GCA_035433165.1 Thermomonas sp.
ATCGGGGCTTGCCTGCATTTCCATAAAGTGCGCATTCGCCCCGGCAAACCCTTGTTGTTTGCCAGCTTGCCCGGTGGACAGTTGTACTTTGGTTTGCCCGGCAACCCGGCCTCCAGCGCGGTGGGGCTGCGCTTCTTTGTCGAGCCCGCGCTGCGCGCACTGTCCGGGTTGGTGCCCGAACGGCCTTTGCAGGTGCCGCTGGCTGCAAGCTTCAAAAAACGTGCGCCGCTGCGCTTTCATCTGAAAGGCGGACTGGAGCTGAACCAGCACGGCCAGTTGCAGGCGCGCGTGCTGCCGGGGCAGGAATCGTTCCGGATCGCGCCGATGGCGCAGGCCAATTGCTGGGTGGTGGTGGAAGAAACCCAAGAAGCCCCTGCAGCTGGGGAGTTGGTCAAGGTGTATGGGTTGGGGCATTTACTGGCCCCGCAGATTGAAATGGCGGTGAGTTTATGAGAGTTGAACTTCAGTTGTTTGGCGCATTTCGTCAATACCAAACACAGCCAATGGTGGCGTTGGAATTGCCCGAGGGCGCGTGTATCGCGGATCTGCGCGATGCCGTGGACGCCTATGGCAAGACGCATTGGCAGGCATTTCAACCGGCGCTGCTGGCACGTTCGGCATTTGCCAGCGACACCCGTGTGCTGCGCGATGGCGAGGCGCTTCCCGCCGACGGCAAGATGGCGGTACTGCCGCCAGTGAGTGGGGGTTGAGGATGCCGCAGCATCGGACTGAAGTGATGGATCTTGCCGATGGCAAGCTGGACCCGGCCGCGGCGCTGGAGTGTGTGTCCGACCCCAGGTTTGGCGGCATGACGATGTTCGTCGGTCGCGTGCGCGATTTGAACCACGGCCGCGACGTCACGGGCATCAGCTACGACATGTTCGTGCCGCTGGCGCTCCATGGCTTTGCCGAGATCGCCGCCCGCGCCGAGGCCGACTTCGGCGGCAAGCTCAAGCTCTACATCGGCCACGCCAAAGGGCGCTTGGGGATCGGTGACCTGGCCATGGTGGTGGCCGCCGGCACCCCCCATCGGGATGAAGCGTTTCGCGCCTGCCGGCAGGTAGTGGAAGCGGTCAAGCACACCAGCCCGATCTGGAAGCAGGAGCACTACATCGACGGTGACAGCATTTGGAGCGAGGGCTGTTCGTTGTGCGAGCACCCCCCCGCCGCTGCGGAGGCGGGGCATTCGCATGCCCATTCCCACGCGCACGGCAGCCTGCCATGAAAGTGCAGCTGCAGGAACAAACCCTGCGGCTGCGGCTGGATGAGGCCGAATTGGCCGCGCTGCAAGCCGGGCAGGAGGTGGGCAACCGCACCCGTTTGGTGCCGGGGGCGGCATTGTGCGTGCAGGTGCGCTTGACCCGGGACGAGGAGGCGGCTCTGGTGGGTAAGCCCGGCCACTTCACGTTTTTTCTCCCGCAGACA
Organism: Thermomonas sp.; assembly: GCA_035433165.1. Taxonomy (GTDB): domain Bacteria; phylum Pseudomonadota; class Gammaproteobacteria; order Xanthomonadales; family Xanthomonadaceae; genus Thermomonas. Next base: position 1,426 of record DAORUL010000155.1, read on the forward strand.
CAGCTGGACCCTTATGTGGTGCGCCTGCCATGCCGCGAGGGGCTGTGCTTTTCGCTGCCGGTGGGGGGGCAGGACAGGCTGGATGTCGAGTTCGAGGTGGACGTGCGCGATAGCGTGCGCCAGCGCGGCGTGGTCAAGCCGGCAGCCCCGCGCAGCGGTTGACCTGCGTCAATCAAGGAGTAAGGTAGCCGGCGGGATTTGACTCCGATCAAATCGGGAGTGACCTATGCAGTGCAGTATCTGGCGCATGGTGAAGGTAGCGCTGCCCCAGTGGGGCGCGACCGCAGCCGCCGGATTCCCAACCTGTAGGTGCTTCCATGAGTGCGCAAATGGCTGAACGGCCTGTCCGCGTCGGTTCCGTGATTCAGGAGTGGCATCCCGAGGATGCCGCGTTCTGGGCACGTACCGGCAACCGGATCGCCAACCGCAACCTCGCAATCTCCATCCCGGCACTGTTGCTGGCGTTTGCCATCTGGCAGATGTTTTCGGCGGTGACCATCAGCCTGCCGAAGGTGGGCTTCACGTTCGACACCAATGAGTTGTTCTGGCTGGCGGCGTTGCCCGCGTTGTCCGGCGCCACCTTGCGCATTTTCTATTCGTTTGTGGTGCCCATGTTCGGTGGCCGCCGCTGGACCGCGATTGCCACCGCTTCGCTGTTGATCCCGGCGATCTGGCTGGGCGTTGCCGTGCAAGACGCCAGCACCCCGTACTGGCACTTCGTCGCGATCGCCATTTTGTGCGGCTTCGGTGGCGGCAATTTTGCCTCGTCGATGTCCAATATCTCGTTCTTCTATCCCAAGGCCAAGCAGGGCTTTGCACTGGGGATGAACGCGGGGCTGGGCAATCTTGGCGTGTCGGCGACCCAGTTCGTGATTCCGCTGGTCATCACGATGGCACTGTTCGGCGGCGTCGTCGGTGGCCCGCAGCTGACCGCCGAAGGCAAGCAACTGTTCCTGCAAAACGCGGGTTTTGTATGGGTGCCGTTCCTGGCGATTTGTGCGGTGGCCGCATGGTTTGGCATGCATGATCTGGCGGCGGCGCGTTCCTCGTTTGCCGAGCAGGCGGTGATCTTCAAGCGCAAGCACAATTGGCTGATGTGCTGGCTCTATATCGGCACCTTTGGTTCGTTCATCGGCTTCTCGGCCGGCTTCCCGATGCTGATCAAAACCCAATTCCCGGACGTCAACCCGATGACCTATGCCTTCCTTGGCCCGTTGGTGGGCGCACTGATGCGCTCGGTGGGGGGGTGGTTGGCCGACAAGTTGGGCGGCGCGATGCTGACCTTCTGGGTGTTCGCGCTGATGATTGTGGGTGTGTTCTGCGTGCTGCACTTCCTGCCGCAGCATGGTCAGGGCGGCAATTTCTACGGCTTCCTCGGTAGCTTCATGGGCTTGTTCGTGTTGTCGGGGATTGGCAATGCGTCCACCTTCCGCATGATCCCGGTGATCTTTCGCACCCTGCATGCGCGCTGGTCCGCCAATGAAGATGCCGAAGGCAAGGTGGCTGCCACTCGCCAAGCGGGCATCGAATCGGCGGCAGTGATCGGGTTTAGTTCGGCCATTGGTGCGTACGGCGGCTTCTTCATCCCGAAAAGCTACGGCTCATCCATCGCGTGGACCGGCGGCCCGGAAATGGCGCTGTACGGCTTCGTGGTGTTTTATGCCACTTGCCTTGCCGTCACATGGTGGTGGTACTTCCGTCGTGGTGCCGAAACACCGTGCTGAGACGCCGTGCCAAGACGTCGTGCCAAGACGCCATGCTGAGGCTCGACAATAACAACGCGGCAGCCGAAGCTGCCGCCTTCAAAGAAAAAATGCGTGCGCGCAACCTGCGTTCACCTGCCAAGAGGATGTTCTCATGAGTTATTTCCTTGACCGTTTGCAGTTCTTCAAACGCAACCCGGAAGAGTTTGCCGACGGCCACGGTGTCACCAAAACCGAAAGCCGCGAATGGGAAAATTCCTATCGTGCGCGCTGGCAATACGACAAGATCGTGCGTTCCACCCACGGGGTGAACTGCACCGGCTCCTGCAGCTGGAAGATCTATGTCAAGAACGGTTTGGTGAC
>DAORUL010000156.1:0-3485 GCA_035433165.1 Thermomonas sp.
ACAAGGGTTTGCCGGGGCGAATGCGCACTTTATGGAAATGCAGGCAAGCCCCGATACTGCGCAACGCATCGGGCACGAAGTCATGGCGCCCCATCGACACCGCGCCGGTGCTGAGCACCACCTCCGCCCCGGCGGCCAGCGCACGTTGCAGCGCCGCCAAAAATGCATCGGCATCGTCACTCACGGTTTCCCGCAACACCAATTGCGCGCCGGCATCGGCAACGCGCTGGGCCAGATACGGGCCATTGCTGTTGCGAATTTCACCCGAGGCCAACGCCTGCGTGGGGTCATCCACCAGTTCGCGGCCCGTGGTCAGCAGCGCCACCCGTGGCGCCGGCCGCACTTGCACCTGCGCCACGCCCAAAGCCGCCAGCAGCATCAATTGCGGGGCCTCGATGCGGGTCCCGGCCTTCAGGATGCACGCACCGGTACGCACGTCTTCGCCACGCAAACGCACATGCTGGCCGGGCTCCACCACCGCCGTGGTGCGAATCCGCAACGGGCGATCCTGGCCGTCGCGGGCCAGCACCTCCACTTGCTCCACCGGAATCACCGCGTCCAAGCCGTCGGGCAGGCGCGCACCGGTCATGATTTCCCATGCCCCGGACTTGGCGATCGCGTGGGCATCGCCGGCCGCCTGCGCGCCGGCCACATCGAACTCCGCGCTCGCTGCCAGCGGTTCGCTGCCAATCCGCAGCGCGAAGCCGTCCATCGCGGAATTATCGAACGGCGGCAGATCTTCGCCACTGCACACATCGCAGGCCAACACCAGCCCCACCGCGTCGGCTGCAGCGCAGGTGCGCGCCGGCAGCACCGCCGCTTCGCGCTGAATTATGACCAACGCCTCGTCGAACCCGATCATGCGTGCGACCGCCCGTCGATCATGGCCAGTGCATGCCCCAGCAAGGGCGCCAGTATGTCCATGCACTGCTGCGCGGCACGCGGGCTGCCCGGCAGGGCGAACACCAACATCTCGCCAAGTTGCACCACCTCGGCACGGCTCAGCCATGCCAGTGGCGTGTGTTTTGCACTTTCGCTGCGAATCATTTCGGCCAGCCCGTGCACGCTGCGGTCGGCCACCAGGCGCAATGCTTCCGGCGTCACATCCCGTGGCCCAAGACCGGTACCGCCGGTGCAGACGCACAGCCGCACACCTTGTTGCGCCAACGTGCGCAAGCGTTCGGCCAAGGGATCAATGCCATCGGGCAACACTTCGGCTTGCACCTGCGCGCCCAGTTTGCGCAGGCCGTCCACCACGACCGGGCCGGAGCGATCTTCATATTCGCCACTACTGGCGCGATCGCTGAGCGTGATGACCGCACACGGCACCGCATCCAGCCGCGTCAGATCACGCGGTTGGTAGTGCGCACGCTCGGCCTCGCTCATCCCCTCGGGATGGATCCACAAGCCTTTCTTGCCACCTTCCTTGAACAACAGACGGATCGCCGAAATCGCCAATGCCGGCTGCACCGGCTTGGTCAAGTCGTACAGTGTCAGCAGCGCCGCGTTGACACCGGCCAGCGCTTCCATTTCCACGCCCGTGCGGGCTTCCAGCGCGCATTCGCAATACACGCGAATGGCATGCCGCTCCGGCACCGGCACGCAGCGCACGCGCACCAGTTCCAATGAAATCGGGTGGCACAGCGGCATCAGCATCGAGGCCATTTTTGCGCCCTGCAAGCCGGCAATTTCCGCCATCACCAGCGCATCGCCCTTGGGCAAGCGGCGTTCCACCACCGTGGCAAAAGCCTCCGGCCCGGGCAGAAATTCACCTGCGGCCACCGCACGCCGGCGGGTGGCGCGCTTGCTGCGAATATCGGCCATGTAGAAGGCCGCGTCATGTTGCGTTGTCATCGTGATTAACCGCCAATCGAAGCCAAATGCGGAGTGATGCCGGTATTGCCCTGGTGCAGGCCGTGACCGGCAGCTTTCAAGCCCAGCTGGGTGGCGATGCGCGCAGTGAGCGCATCCAGATCAGCATCCGATTGCAGCAAAGGCCGCAGCGGGATACCGAAATCGCCGAACAGACACAACCGCAAATCGCCACGTGCCGTCACACGCAGACGGTTGCAGCCGGCACAGAAATCCTTCGAATACGGCGCGATGATGCCAACCCGTCCGCGATAGTCCGGGTGCGCATATTCCCGCGCCGGGCCCGCATCGGGCGCACGCACTTGCTGCGTCCAGCCGGCATCGGTCAACTGCTGCTCCAATGCTTCGGCGCGGTAGTGGTGGCGTTCGAAATAGGCTTGGTTATCGCCGGTGCGCATCAGTTCGATGAACCGAATCGCGATGTTGCGCCCGCGCAGGTAATCAAACCACGCCGGCAATTCATCGTCATTCAACCCGCGCAGCAATACCGCGTTGAGTTTGACGGCAGTAAAGCCCAGCCCCAGCGCCATCTCCACGCCCTCGGTGACTTCCGCAAAGCGGTCGTGGCCGGTGATGGCGGCGAAGCGTGCCGGATTCAAACTATCCAAACTGACATTGAGCGCGGTGAGACCCGCGTCGCGCCAAATGCCCACATGCCTGGGCAACAAGCAGCCATTGGTGGTCAAGGCAATTTTTTGCACACCGGGCGTGGCCGAGACAGCGGCAATGATCGATGGCAAATCCTTGCGCAAACTGGGCTCGCCACCGGTCAGGCGAATCTTGCGCATGCCCACCGCCGCAAAGCCGCGCACCAGCCGCGTGATTTCGTCCAAGCTCAAAAACGTGGGGCGGCCATCGGCCTGATAGCCGTCCGGCAGGCAATAGCTGCAACGGTAATTGCAGGCCTCGGTCAACGACAGCCGCAAATAAGGAAATGTGCGGCCGAAGCCGTCCACAAGGGTTGCCATCTCAACGCTCCAGTCCAAACACGGGAGGCCGAACCGTTTCCGGTATCGACCCGGCGGCACTGACCACATTGGTCAATGCCACGGCCCGGTTGCCATATTCGATGCCATGCAACGAACGTAGGCGGCCGGGCTTGGAGTTCGCGCACAAGGCGCGTCCTGACGTTGGCTAGAGTAGCCGCAGTTCGGGTGCTTGCGCTTGATTGCGATCAATATTCATCCATTGCAGCCGTTTGGGCTGCTGCCTGGGGCAGCATGGGCGTGTAAGCTGCGCCCCCATCGCTGCCCCATCCGGACGTATCACCATGAGCCTTGCCAGTTTCCAGGATCTTCTTGACGCCGCCCAACAGCAGCCAGAGCCGCAACGTTTGCTGTTCGTGTTCGCCAAAGTGGAATTGCCGGAGAACGCCAGCGCACAGCAGCTTGAGCGTTTCGAAAACCGCGAAGGTGGCACGCTCACGCCCAGCTTGTGCGTGGACAAAGCCCCAGCAGAGATTGAAAATTTTGCCGCACTGGTGACCGAATCCGAAACCACCGGTCAGGCATGGGACATGGTGTTTGTGGGCAGTCTATCGGGCCGCGCCGGGATTGCCCCCAGCGCCGACGAAGCCGCACAGCCGCTGCGTTTCATGGTGAACGCCATCAATA
>DAORUL010000157.1:0-3470 GCA_035433165.1 Thermomonas sp.
ATGCTGCGCAAGGTGGCGTCGTGAAAGATCACGTAGGCGGGCACGTTTTGTTCGCGTGCGGTGCTGCTGCGCCAGTTGCGCAGGGTAGCGAAGCGGGCTTCGGCGTCAGCGGAGAGTGCACTGTTGGTGCTGGCGGTGGCGTCATTGCGGCGGCGCGTGCGCTCGCGCTTGCTGGGGTCTTCACGCAGATGAAGCTGGAGTTCGCCGCGCAGCAGTGGGGTGGCGGCTTTGGTCAGGCGCAATACGCCAAAGCTGTCGAAGTCGGCCTCCAGGAAGCCGGCGGCCACCAATTGCCGGAACACGCTGCGCCAGCGCGCGGCGTCCAGTGCGCTGCCGATGCCGTAAGTGCTGACCGTGTGATGGCCGAACTGGCGCACTTTGGCATTGTCGGCGCCGCGCAACACGTCGATCAGATGTGCCGCGCCAAAGCGCTGCCCCGTGCGATAGGCGCACGACAGCGCCATGCGTGCAGCCTCGGTGGCATCCCAGGCGCGTGGCGGGTGCAAGCAGTTGTCGCAATGGCCGCAGCCACCGCCGTGGGCTTCGCCAAAATACGCCAGCAGGCTTTGCCGGCGGCAGCCGGTGGACTCGCAATAGCCGATCAGTGCATCCAGTTTGGCGTTTTCCAGACGCTTGCGTTCCTCGCTGGCCTCGCCTTCGGCAATCATCTTGCGCAGCAGCACGGCATCACCCAGGCCGTAGGCCAGCCACGCTTCCGAGGCTTCACCATCGCGCCCGGCGCGGCCGGTTTCCTGGTAATAGCCTTCCAGTGATTTGGGCAGATCCAAATGCGCAACAAAGCGCACATCGGGCTTGTCTATCCCCATGCCAAAGGCAATCGTGGCCACCATCACGATGCCGTCTTCGCGCAGAAAGCGGCGCTGATGGGTGGCGCGTGTGGTCGCATCCAGCCCGGCGTGATAAGGCAGCGCGTTGACCCCATGCTCGATGAGCAGCTCCGCAGTGGCCTCGACCTTGCGCCGCGACAGGCAATAGACAATGCCGCTTGCGTTGGCATGGCCCTCCAGAAAATCCAACAGCTGGCGGCGGCTGTTGTGCTTGGCGGCGACGTTGTAGCGGATGTTGGGGCGGTCGAACGAACTGACAAACTGGTGTGCATCTTCCAGCGCCAGACGTTCCACGATTTCCCGCCGGGTGGGCGCGTCGGCGGTGGCGGTCAGGGCGATGCGTGGCACCTGCGGCCAGCGTTCGTGCAGCAAGGTGAGCTGGCGATACTCGGGGCGGAAGTCATGGCCCCATTGCGACACGCAATGCGCTTCGTCGATGGCGAACAAGGCAATCTGCGTGCGTTCCAGTAGCGCCAGAAAGCGCGCTGTCAGCAGACGTTCGGGGGCGACGTAGAGCAGGTCCAGCCCGCCATCGACAAGTTGCTGCTCCACTTGCGCGGCGCTGCGGGCATCCAGACTGGAATTGAGGAAGGCGGCGCGCACGCCCAGCTGACGCAAGGCCTCCACTTGGTCTTGCATCAGCGCAATCAGCGGCGACACCACAATCGCGGTGCCGGCACGCAGCAACGCCGGCAGTTGGTAGCACAGCGATTTGCCGCCGCCGGTAGGCATCAGCACCAGCGCATCACCACCGCCAGTGACATGTTCGACAATCTGGCCTTGCTCGCCGCGGAAACGGTCGTATCCAAAGACGTGGCGGAGTGTATCGAGTGCGGCGGAAGGCATCCGCCTAGAATAACAAGCGATGCCATCCGCCCGATACGCGCGCCTTGCAGCCCCGCCCATGGCGTTGGGCGGGGTGGGACACGCTCACTCCAGCAGCGAACGCAGCATCCATGCGTATTTTTCGTGGGTCTGCAGGCGTGTGGTCAGCAGGTCGACACTGGGGTCGTCACCGGCGCTATCGGCCGCTTTCAGTACTTTGCGCGCGCTGCGGCAAAATGCTTCGTTGCCACTGACCAGTTGTTGCACCATGTCATGCCACGCCAGCGTGCCGGTTTGGCCGGGCGTTTCCTTGATCGACGAGAGCTGCGCGAATTCGGTGTAGCTGCCGGGGGCATTGAAGCCCAGTGCGCGAATGCGTTCGGCGATTTCGTCCAGCGCCGTCCATTGTTCGGTGTATTGGGTTTCGAACATGGTGTGCAGGGCATTGAACATCGGCCCCGTCACATTCCAGTGGAAGTTGTGGGTTTTCAGGTACAGCGTGTAAGCATCGGCGAGCACATGCGATAGACCATCGGCAATCTCGGCACGGTCACCGCCGCTGATGCCGATATCAATGGTGGTTGTTGTGGCGGAAGCCTTGCTTGGCTTCTCGCTGCGCTTGGTGCTGGACTTACTACTGGGCTTGCTCTTGGCCATGACCGACTCCTGCAGGTGTGAAAAAGCGGGCTTGCGGCGACAATACGCGGGTTCTGCGACAACTTGAAATCCAACATATCACTGTCATCCATAGATGGGCGCTATCGATACTCAATTCAAGCCAGAGGCCGTGCAGACACCGCGGCAGGCAAAGGCGTGGATCAGCACCGCGTTGACGCGTGACCGTGGCCGTTTGCTGGGGCTGTTGTCGAAATGGCAGGCCAACCCTGCAGATGCCGCACTGCGTGCCGCAATGGTTGAAAAGTTGCAAGTCTCGGTGGCCACCTGCGTGCAGCGCGCCACGCAGCTTCCCGGCGCAATGATCGATCACAGCTTGCCGATTGCCGCCCACGCCGATGACATCGCGGCGCTGATTCGCGAGCACCAGGTGGTGGTGATTGCCGGTGAAACCGGCAGTGGCAAGACCACGCAACTGCCCAAGCTGTGCGTGTTGGCCGGGCGCGGCGCAGCCGGGATGATTGGCTGCACCCAGCCACGCCGGATTGCGGCGCGTTCGGTGGCGCGGCGCGTGGCCGAAGAGTTGCGTGTGCCGGTGGGCGGCGCGGTGGGGTTTCAGGTGCGCTTCAACGATGCAGTGAGCGAGCAAACCGCGATCAAGTTCATGACCGACGGTATCTTGCTGGCGGAAATCCAGACCGACCGTTGGTTGTCGAAGTACGACACGCTGATCATCGACGAAGCGCACGAGCGCAGTCTCAATATTGATTTCCTGCTGGGCTATCTGAAACAGCTGCTGCCACGTCGGTCCGACCTGAAGCTGATTGTCACCTCGGCCACAATTGATACCGAGCGCTTCTCCGCACACTTCGGGGGTGCGCCGGTGGTGAGTGTGGAGGGGCGCGGCTATCCGGTAGAGATGCGCTATCGGGAAATGGGGTCAGAGTCGCTTTCTGATGCAACCCAATCGGGAAGCAAGCACACGTTGGCCAGAAGTGATCCTGACCCTGTTGCCAGCATCGTTGCCGCCTGCGATGAAATCCAGCGCGAGAAATCCATTGGTGATGTGCTGATTTTCCTGCCCGGCGAGCGCGAAATTCGCGATGTGCACCAAGCACTGGAGCGGCGCAAATATCGGCATACCGAAGTGCTGCCGCTGTATGCGCGGTTATCGGCCAAAGA
>DAORUL010000158.1:0-3463 GCA_035433165.1 Thermomonas sp.
ACCCCCGACCCGCTCCGTGTAAAGGAGCCGCTCTACCGCTGAGCTAAGTGCCCGGGCCGTCCATTATCGCAGGCCAGCGCGCACAACGAAACCACCAAAATGCAAAAGCCCGGCATTCAGCCGGGCTTTTGCGCGAAAACTTTCCGCTGCGATCAGTTGACCGCGTCCTTCAAAGCCTTACCGGCCTTGAACGCGGGGTTCTTGGATGCCTTGATCTTGATGGTGTCGCCAGTGCGCGGGTTGCGGCCGGTGCGGGCACCGCGCTTGCGAACCGAGAAGGTACCAAAGCCCACGAGGGTCACGGTGTCGCCCTTCTTGAGGGCCTTGGTAACGGCAGCGATCATCGCATCGACAGCACGGCCGGCATCGGCCTTGGTCAGTTCAGCGCCATCGGCTACGGCTTCGATGAAATCAGCTTTGTTCATTGGTGTATTGGCTCCGTTGCGGTTGTTGGTGCAAGAAATCGGTTGACCAAAATAAAGGCGCTCCCCTGCCTGTGCTTTGGGCTTACCGCGGCGAGAACAGATGCACGCCGCGGTTGCCAAACTTTATACCAGTGCCATTTCCTGCATGCAACACGAAAACAAGCTCTGGTGCGGGTTTCAGCGATTCATTTGGAATAAAGTCGTATTTCCCTCACATTCAGTGCTTGAGCGTGGGGCGAGTGGTGCCCTTCCCCCTGCCTTTTGGCACTGCGGCTCGCACGTGCACAGCGGGCGATTTGCCAGCCGTCTTGCGTGCTGGAGCCGGTTGCACCAGCGCAAGCTCGAGCACTTCGTCGATCCATTTCACCGGTACGATCTTCAAGTTCCGGGTCACTGTCGCCGGCAGGTCGGCAAGATCCTTGCGATTTTCTTCCGGGATCAGCACCGTCTTGATCCCTCCGCGCAAAGCCGCCAGCAATTTCTCTTTCAGTCCACCAATGGCGCTTACACGGCCACGCAAGGTGATCTCGCCGGTCATCGCCAGATCATGCCGCACTGGTACTTTGGTCAGCATCGATACCAGCGCAGTGGCCATTGCAATCCCCGCACTGGGGCCATCCTTCGGCGTGGCACCATCGGGCACATGCACATGCACATCGTGTTTTTGCAGGAAATCAATTTCGATGCCCAGTTGCGCCGCGCGCGCGCGCACCACTGACAGCGCTGCCGATGCCGACTCCTTCATCACATCACCCAACTGCCCGGTCAGGATGACCTGCCCCTTGCCCGGCACCAAGGTGCACTCGACTTGCAACAGATCGCCGCCCACTTCGGTCCATGCCAGACCGGTGACCAGGCCGATTTCGTTCTCTGCTTCGGCGCGGCCAAAATCAAAGCGCTGCACACCCAGATACTTGGCCAGGTTCTTGCCATTCACGGTGATCGTCTTGGGCTTGCTGCCTTTGGCCTGCGGGCCTTGCAGCGCAATATCCTTGACCACTTTGCGGGCAATCTTGGCCAGCTCGCGCTCGAGGTTACGCACCCCCGATTCCCGCGTGTAATAACGAATGATGTCGGTAATCGCCGCCTCGGCAATCACCAACTCACCCTCACGCAGACCGTTGGCCTTGATCTGCTTGGGTACCAGATAGCGGCTGGCGATATTGAGCTTTTCTTCCTCGGTGTAACCCGGAATCCGGATCACTTCCATGCGATCGAGCAATGGACCCGGAATGTTCATTGAATTGGAGGTTGCCACGAACATCACTTCGGACAAATCCAGATCGACTTCCAGGTAGTGGTCGTTGAAGGCGTGATTCTGCTCGGGATCCAACACTTCCAGCAAGGCCGAAGAGGGATCGCCACGGAAGTCCATCGACATCTTGTCGATTTCGTCGAGCATGAACAGCGGATTCTTGCTACCCGCCTTGTTGAGATTCTGCACGATACGTCCAGGCATCGAGCCCACATACGTGCGCCGATGGCCGCGAATCTCGGCTTCATCGCGCACGCCACCGAGTGCCATGCGCACGAATTTGCGGTTGGTGGCCTTGGCGATACTCTGCCCCAGCGAGGTTTTGCCCACGCCAGGCGGCCCCACCAAGCACAAGATCGGGCCCTTCATTTTCGAGACCCGTGACTGCACCGCCAAATATTCCAGGATGCGGTCCTTGACCTTCTCCAACCCGTAATGGTCTGCATCCAGCGTGTCTTGCGCGGCCTTCAAATTCTTGCGCACTTTGCTGCGCACGTCCCACGGCACGCCCAGCAGCCAATCCAGATAGTTGCGCACCACACCCGCCTCGGCCGACATGGGCGACATCTGCTTGAGCTTGGCGAGTTCGGTTTTGGCTTTGGTTTCCACCGCCTTGGGCATCTTCGCCGCAGCAATTTTCTTGGCGATTTCTTCCAGCTCATTGGGCGCTTCATCCAGCTCACCCAGCTCTTTCTGGATCGCCTTCATCTGCTCGTTGAGGTAGTACTCGCGCTGGCTTTTTTCCATCTGCGTTTTGACCCGCCCGCGGATGCGTTTTTCCATCTGCTGCACATCAATTTCACCCTCTACCAACCCCACCAGCATTTCCAGGCGCTCGGCGGTATCCAGGGTTTCCAGCAGCTTTTGCTTGTCGGCAAGGCGCACGCCCAGATGCGCGGCCACGGTATCGGCCAGGCGCTCGGGCTCTTCAATCCCGGCCAGGGTTTGCAGCAGCTCCGGTGGTAATTTGCGATTGGTCTTGATGTACTGCTCAAACAGCGACAGCAGCGTGCGCCCGATTGCCTGGACTTCACGTGGCTCGCGACTGATCGGGACAGGCACATCCTGCGCATCGGCAAACAGCGCACCGTCATGCGCATGCACGTGCTCCACGCGCGCGCGCGTTACCCCTTCCACCAACACCTTGATGGTGCCGTCCGGCAACTTCAGAAGTTGCAGAACCTGCGCCAAAGTGCCTACCGAGTGCAAATCGGTGGCACCCGGGTCGTCGGTCTCCGGGGAGGTCTGCGCCACCAGCAAAATGCGTTTATCCCCTTCCACGGCAATATCGAGTGCGCGAATGGATTTTTCGCGCCCCACGAACAGCGGGATCACCATATGCGGGAACACCACCACGTCACGCAGTGGCAACACTGGCAGGATGGGGGCAGTAGAGTCAGTGGGGGCAGACATGCGGGATCTCCTAGTACGGCACTGCAATCACAATGCCTGACTCGTTTATGGGGTTGTTGTCGCCGGGTTGCAAGCATTTTTGCAAAAGCAGAAAAACAATCGGCAAATCAATACGTTACCCTGCCCAAAAACAAACAAGCCGCCCGAAGGCGGCTTGAGGGGGCCACCAGCAGGCAACTCAATCGGCTGCTGCCACCTTGGCCGGGGCACTTTGGTAGATCAGATAGGGCTCGGACTTGTGCTCGATCACGGATTCATCCACTACCACCTTGCTGACGTTTTCCAGCGAGGGCAGGTCATACATGGTGTCCAGCAATACTGATTCGACGATGGTGCGCAGGCCACGTGCACCGGTCTTGCGCTTGATTGC
>DAORUL010000159.1:0-1353 GCA_035433165.1 Thermomonas sp.
AAGGACTGCAGGAAGAAGCCATTGCCGCGTTTGCCGGTGACCACGCCCTCGGTCATCTTCAACTGGCCATTGAACGGTGAGAGCTCACCGCTGCCCTGGATCGCGCCGATCGAGGTGATGACGATGTCGTCATTGGTAATCGTGCCGGTGCCCACGCCCGCACCCGATGCGATATTGGCAGCGACCGGATTGCTGAGGGTGACCAGGAAGGTTTCGTTGATCTCCAGATCGGTATCACCCAGCACGCTGGCGCTGACGGTGGTGCTGGTCTGGCCGGCGGCAATGGTGGCGGTACCCGCGGCGGCGATGAAATCCACCCCCGACGTGGCTGAATCGCTGCTGGTGGCGTAATCGACCGTGACACCGCCAGCGGGTGCCGGGGCGCTCAGGGTAATGGTGAACGTGAAGAGGGTGCTGCCGCTATCGCCTTCAAGTTGGGTGACGTTATTGATCGAGAGCTGGGGCAGTGCAGCACCGCCAACGGTGAGCGAAAAATCGTCGATGGCCAAGCCGTCATCGGCGCCGCTGGCATCGGCATCCGTCCAACGCAAGCAGAAGGTACTGCCGATGGGGATCGACACGCTGCTGATGGTGGCGGCCAGGTTCTGGCGGTTGCCAACGGCATTGCCGTCCTTGGCCCCGGTGGTGGCGGTATTGGGGGTGCTGAAGTCCAGCCCATCCACATCCACCCAGGTGCCGGTGGTCAGCGAGGTCGCATTGAGGCTGTACTGGAAGTCCAGGCGATCGCTGCGGGCAGCGGTGCCCAGACGCCACTGTTCGCCGGTGTAGGCGACGTCGAAGCTGCCCAATGCGCTGGCGGTATTGTTGACAAAGCAGGCTCCGAACGAGGGCACAAGATTGCCGCTGCGCAAGCTGCCCAAGGCGCGCTCGCTGCTGCCGGCAGCGCCAAAGCTGTAGGTGTCGCCGGTATTGCTGGAGCCGGTGCCGGCAGTGTAGGTGCCATTGGCACTGGCACCCGTCTCACTCATCAACCAGCCCGCCGGTAGCGTTGAACTGGTGCCGGTATTGGCCAAGGTGTCGAAATTCTGGGTGTAACTGCCGCCGCTCAGGCTGACCTGGGCCTGCGCGGCCAGTGGTGAACAGAACACCATCGCTGCCAGCGCCAAGCGCTGCAGTGGAAGATTTATCATGTGATTTCCCGGAAATGGACAGCAAACCAAACATTCGGTTCGCACCGGTGCGATTTTGCCGCATCTGCATGGCAGTTGCGTGACGCAGTGCAAGATGACCCGGCCAGGCATGCCACAATTCCGGCATGACCAGCGAAAAAAACCAGCGTGACCTAGAGGCCGGTATTCATACCGATCTGCATGGACGGTTGACCTATGCCGG
>DAORUL010000159.1:1453-3410 GCA_035433165.1 Thermomonas sp.
ACCGATCGTTATTGGCGCGAGTATCAGTTGTGCGAGGACCTGGTGGATCTGGAAAGCCAGTTTCAGCTTTGGCGTTTCCGCCACATGCGCACGGTGCAGCGCATCATTGGCTTCAAACCCGGCACTGGCGGATCCAGTGGGGTGTCCTTCCTCAAACGTGCGCTGGAGTTGACGTTCTTCCCGGAGCTGTTCGAAGTGCGCACCTCGATCGGGCCGGGGCGCGGCAGCGCCGGCTAGCAAGAAATGCGGGAGCGGCCCTTGGCCGCGACGAGGTAGCAGGATGTCGCGCGCAGGGCGCGCTCCCACCAGAGCCCATGCCCATATCCCGGTGGGAGCGGCCCCTGGCCGCGACGAGGTGTTCGCACCCGGGGATGGTTCTTGCTGCATCGCAGCATCCAAACCCTGAATGCGCAAGGTTTGACGTAGTGCCGCCGGGTCGGCCATCCTCGCCCGGTTCCGAGCCCTGCGTTGGCCCGGTTCGACATCCTTTCAACGCCTAACAAGATGGGGGAGCCCGCATGAGCGGAGCCGCTGCAATCACACCGGTGAATCCACCGGAATTCCCGCAACTCATGGGGCATCCACGCCCGTTGTGGATGTTGTTCATGTCGGAGTTCTGGGAGCGCTTTGCGTTCTACGGCATCCGCTGGGCGATGGTGCTGTACATCGTCGCGCAGTTCCACGGTGGCGACGCCAGTGGCGAAAAACCCGCCAGCGAGTTGTACGGCGCGTATCTGGCGCTGGTGTATGCCGGTGCGATCTTCGGCGGCTATGTGGCCGACAAGTTGATCGGCTTCCAGCGTTCCATTTTGTTGGGCGCCATCGTGATGTCGGCGGGCTTGTTCTTGCTGGCATCGCCCACCGAAACCATGTTCAAGCTGGGGCTGGCCACCATTATCGTGGGCAACGGCCTGTTCAAGCCCATCATCTCCACCATGGTGGGCAAGCTGTATGCCACCAGCGATGAGCGCCGTGATTCCGGCTTCACCATCTTCTACATGGGCATCAACATCGGCGCGCTGCTGGCACCGTTGATCACCCAGTATTTGGCCAAGAAATTGTTCGGCATCGACGGCATGCCGGCCTACAAGGTGGTATTTATTGCCGCGGGTATCGGCATGCTGCTGAGCTTGGTGTGGTTCTGGTTTGGCCGCGCCCAGCTCAAGGGCATTGGCTTGCCGGCAGCGCATCAAACCGGTATGCGCAATGTCAGCTTGGTCTTGCTGTTCGGCGTGGTGATCGGCATCCCGCTGTTCTATGCGTTGTTGACCATTGATGCCACCCTGTTGCAAGGCATTTTGATGGCCCTGTTCGTCATTCCGGCGGTCATGCTGCTGCGTGAAGGCGTGGTGGAAGGCGCGGTGGCGCGTGACAAGGTGGTGGCGATGTTGATCATCTTCACCTTCAACGTGTTGTTCTGGTGTTTCTTCGAGCAAGCCGGCAGCTCGTTCAACTTCCTTGCCGAGAAGATCGTCAACCGCGACATCGGCATGCAAGGGCTGTTTCAAGCGCTGGCCGGAACCCATGACTTCCCGGTGTCGTGGTTTCAGTCGGTGAACTCGGTGGCGATCATCGTGCTGGCCCCGATCCTGGCGTGGTTGTGGGTGAAGATGGGCAAGAACAATCCCATCATCCCGCGCAAGTTCGGTCTGGGTCTGATCTTCAACGGGCTGGCATTCCTGTTGCTGATGGTGGCGCTGAAAAGCATGGTGGATGGCAGCGGCAAGATCCCGTTCTGGACCTTGTTCATGGTCTATGTGATCCAGTCGGTGGGCGAGCTGTGCCTGTCGCCGATCGGGTTGTCGATGACCACCAAGCTGGCCCCCGCACGGTTGGCGGGGATGGCGATGGGGTGCTGGTTCCTGTCGATTGCCATTGGCAATAACCTGGCCGGCATTTTTGCCGGGATCGTCAGCGGCGAAGGCGGCATGTCCGTGGCCTCCGCACACGCCGGCTA
>DAORUL010000160.1:0-3386 GCA_035433165.1 Thermomonas sp.
ACGTCGGCTTCACCGCACACGACGGCCAGATTACCGGCTTGCTGGGCCCCAATGGTGCCGGCAAAACCACCACCTTGCGCATGCTCTATACCCTGATGACACCGGAAACCGGCCGCGTGCTGGTGGATGGCATTGATGTGGCCGCCGATGCCGAGCGCGTGCGCCGCAGCCTGGGCGTGCTACCGGATGCACGCGGCGTGTACAAGCGTCTGACCGCACGCGAGAACATCGACTACTTCGGCCAACTGCACGGCATGTCCGCGCAGGCGATTGCCCAGCGCACCCAAAAACTGGCCGCCGCGTTGCAAATGGAAGACTTCCTCGACCGCAGCACCGAGGGCTTTTCACAAGGCCAGCGCACCAAGACCGCGATCGCCCGCGCGCTGGTGCATGACCCCAAAAACGTCATTTTGGATGAGCCCACCAATGGCCTCGATGTGATGACCACGCGTGGCCTGCGCAGCTTTTTGAAAGAGCTGCGCAGCGAAGGCCGCTGCGTGATTTTTTCCAGCCACATCATGCAAGAGGTGGCCGCCCTGTGTGACCGCATCGTGATCATCGCGCACGGCAAGGTGACCGCGCAGGGCACGCCCGATGAACTGCGTGCGATGACCGGCGAAGACAATCTGGAAGACGCATTCGTGACTTTGATCGGCAGCGAAGAGGGCCTGCACGCATGAATCAGCAACATTTTTTCAGCACTTTGTTCACGGTCATGCGCAAGGAATGGCGTGACTTCGTGCGCGATCGCCGCACCTTCCTGTTGACCTTGCTGGTCGCGCCCTTGCTGTATCCGGTACTGTTCCTTGGAATCGGCAAACTCACCCAGATGCGGGCCGAAACCCAACTGGAAAAAAACCTGGACCTGCCCGTGGTGGGCATTGAGCGTGCGCCGAACCTGATCGCGTTCCTGGCCAGCTACGGCATCAACACCCATGCCGCACCGGCCGACATCGACGCCCGCGTGCGGGCCCAACAGGAAGATCTGGCACTGGCGATTGACGCCGATTTCGACAAAGACTGGGCGGCGGGCAAGCCCGCCAAAATCGACATCATCACCGACTCCACCCGTCGCAATGGCGATGTCAAAGTGGCGCGGGTCACCAAGGTGCTGGAAGGCTACGGCAACAGCATTGGCGCGATGCGGCTGCTGATCCGCGGCATCAATCCGGCCATCGCCGCGCCACTGCGCGTGGGCACCCGCGACATGGCCACCCAGGAGGCCAAGAACAGCCAGTTCATGAGCGTGTTGCTACCGATGATCCTGACCATTTTCGCTTTCATCGGCGGCGCACATCTGGCGATGGATACCACCGCCGGTGAACGTGAGCGGCAATCACTTGAACCGCTATTGGCAACGCCTGCCTCACGGGCAGCATTGGTCGGCGGCAAGATGCTGGCGGCCGTCTCATTGGGCCTGCTGTCGATGCTGCTGATCCTGGTGTCCTTCAAAACGTCGGCATCACTGGCCAGCGGCGGCATCGGCAGCCAGATGGATGTGAGCTTCGCGGCGATGGGCAAACTGCTGCTGACCTTGCTGCCGCTGGTGTTGATCGGCACCGCCCTGATCACCACCTTGGCCGCCGGTGCCAAGAGCATGAAGGAAGCGCAAAGCCACATCATGTGGCTGATGATGCTGCCGATGCTGCCGGCCTATGGGCTGATGGCCTACCCGCTGAAAGACACCGCGCTATGGCAGTACGCAGTGCCGTTTTTGTCGCAAAACCAGTTGATCCAGAAGATCACCCGTGGCGAAGCGGCATCACTCCAGCAATGGGGCCTGTACTTGGCCAGCTCGCTGGCATTGGCCACGCTGTTGTGGGCGCTGGCCGTGTGGCGCTACAAGCAGGAGAAGTTGGCGATCTCGGCCTGACCTGACGCCGAATGTGCAGCAAACAAAAAGCCCGGCATTGCGCCGGGCTTTTTTGCAGCGTCCATCGGTTCGGAATTATTCGAACGAAATCGTGCGCCGGCTGGTGGTGGCCTGACCCACCGGCTGGAAGCGCCAGCGCTTGACCGCGGCCAGTGCCTCGCGCTCAAAATCACGCTGGAACTGACGCGGGGTATCGCTGGACACCACACGCGCACTGGACACCGAACCATCGGTACCCACGGTGAATTCCACCTGCACCGAACCGGTGCCACCGGCGCGCTGCGCCGCCGGCGGGAAGCGCGGACTGGGCGTGGAGATCGGACGCAATTCGTTGGATGCTGCAGACGGCCGTGCGGCCGATGCCGCGGCCTGTGCGGTTGCCGCTTGGGTTGGTTTTTCTGCTGCGGCTGCCGCTTGTTTCTGACGTTCCGCCTCGGCCGCTGCTGCGGCTTGTTGTTGGCGCTGCTGTTCGGCGGCGGCCTGCTGCTGGCGCTGCTGCTCTTGTGCTGCGGTTTGCTGCTTCTGCTGTTCTTGCAGCTTCTTTTGGTCTTCTTCGCGCTTCTTCGCCAAATCTGCCTGCTTCTTGGCTTCTTCTTCCGCAGTCAATTTCTGTGTTTCGGCATCTTTCTGAGCCTTGGCTTCATTGCTGGCCACGCTGGCCTTCAAACGCGCCAACGCCGGATGGTTGGCATCGGCCTTCCCGATCAGCGCCAACAGACGATTGGCTTCGGCATAATCCTGCCGAGTCACACCCTGCTCAGCTGCCACCACCGCCATCGGCAGCAAGTCATTCAGCGCACTCGACGCGCCGGCATCACCTGGCACCTTGTCACGCAGCGCGAGGTAATACTCCATCGCATTGTCGCCAGCCGGTGCATACAGCCTGTTTTCGTTGTAGGCCTTGCCTGCGGCTTCACGCAATTGATCGGCCCCCATGGATGCCACGCTGGCCGATACCACCGATTCCGGTGTGGGTTTGGCGGCCGCTTGGGGCGCCGCTGGCCCAGTGGCTGCGGCATCCTCTTTTTTGCAGGCACCCAACGCACAGGCGATGGCCAGCGTCAGGGCAACCGGTGCGACCCCGTGGAACAGCTTTTTGCTTGCAGACATGAGTATTTCCCCCGTTGAACCATGGCTTGTTTGACGATAGCACGCGGCAACGCAGCGCGTTTGTCAAGCGTGCGCCATCTGAATGTCATTTTCCGATGCAAAACGTCGAAAAAATGTGACCCAGTAATCCATCTGCGTCAATTGCGCCGCCAATGGTGCCCAAATCCGCGTGCGCCTGCGCCAGCGCCTCCGCTGCCAGTTCCAGTCGCTCGTGCTGCAGCTCAAGGGTTGCCTGCTCAAGCCCATGCTGGGCATGCCGCAGCGCCTGCACATGGCGGCTGCGCGCAGAAAATGCACCGCTGCTGGCCTCACCCCCTGCCAGCGCCAGCAACCGCGCATGCAGCGCGGGCATCCCGGCACCGGTTTTGGCCGACACCGCCAACGCATCTTCGGCAAGCTCCAG
>DAORUL010000161.1:0-1065 GCA_035433165.1 Thermomonas sp.
GCCAGCACGGTGGCGTCGGCGGTGACGATGCTGCCACCGACGGGTGTGGCAAAGCGTAGTGCACCGTTGGCGTCCCAGCCCAACCAGCGATGCTGTACATGGAACTGCACGCCGGCATCTTTCAGGCGGCGCACCCAGCCGCGCAGCAAGGGCGCGGCCTTGCGATCGGTGGGGAACACCCGGCCCGAACTGCCCACAAACGTGTCGATGCCCAGTCCACGCGCCCATGCGCGCAATGCATCGGCATCGAAGCTGTCCAGCCATGGTGCGATGTCATTGGCGCGCTCACGGTAGCGGCCATCAAAGTTCGGACGCGGCTCGGAATGGGTGAGATTCAGCCCACCTTTGCCGGCGATCAGGAATTTGCGACCAACCGATCCCTTGGCTTCGAACAGATGCACTTGGAGACCGGCTCCACACGCGGCTTCGGCGGCCATCAGACCGGCAGGGCCACCGCCGATGATGGCAAGCGCAGGAGGAGGGATATTCGACATGCCGCCATGATCCCATGCCGGCACGGCCCGATTACAATACGCGGATGATCTTGAATATTGCCGCCTACCTGTTTGTTGCGATTGATGACGCCGATGCCTTGGCGCTGCGCCTGCGCGAGCGCGCCGAGGCCGCCGGCCTGCGCGGCAGCATGTTGGTGACTCCCGAGGGCTTGAACCTGTTTTTGGCCGCCGCAGAGGCGCCCTTGCGCGGTTTTCTAGCGTGGCTGCGCGAAGATGCGCGGTTTGCCGATCTGTACGCGAAAGAGAGCTGGAGCGAAGCCGTGCCGTTTGCGCGGTTGAAGGTCAAGCGCAAGGCGGAAGTCATCAGCTTTCGGCGCACGCATGCCTCGCCGCTGGAACTGGGTGAGCGCGCCCCTGCGGTCGCCCCCCGCACCTTGGCACGTTGGATCGAGCAAGGCCATGACGATGCCGGCAAGCGGCTGGTGCTGTTGGATACGCGCAACCAGCAGGAAGTGGCCTACGGCACCTTTCACAATGCCCTGACCTTGCCCATCGACAAGTTCACCGACCTGCCAGCGGCGCTTGCGCCGCACCGTGAAGGCTTGCGCGA
>DAORUL010000161.1:1165-3318 GCA_035433165.1 Thermomonas sp.
GCAGCGGCGTGATCAACCGCCAATCGCCATGCCCGCGGCGTGGCCCGATGCCCATGCCCACTGGAAATTGTAGCCGCCCAGCCAGCCGGTGACGTCCACCACTTCACCGATGAAATACAGGCCGGGGATGGTTTTGGATTGCAGCGTGCTGGACGACAGGCCATCCGTATCCACGCCCCCCAAGGTCACTTCGGCGGTGCGATAGCCCTCGCTACCGCTGGCGATCAATGGCCATGCCGCTAGCAGTTCGGCAATCGCGTGCAGTTCTGCCGGCGTGTATTGGCGCAGCGGTTTGTTGGTCATCCAGTGTTCGCACAGGCGTTGTGCAAAACGTTTTGGCAGGACCTCGCCCAGCACGGTTTTCAGCTCCGTGTCACGCCGTGTGCGTTGCCAATCGGCAAGCTGCTGCGCGCTGTCAATGCCGGGCAACAGATCCAGCCGCAGGTCATCACCGGGCTGCCAATACGAGCTGATTTGCAGGATCGACGGGCCGCTGATGCCGCGATGGGTGATCAGCATGAAGTTGCGGAAACTCACGCCATTGCACGTCGCTTCAACGGGCATTGAAACCCCCGCCAAGTCCTGCAGACGCTCGGCATGCTTGCCGCTCAAGGTCAGTGGCACCAAGCCTGCGCGGGTGGGCAGCACGTTGTGCCCAAACTGTTTGGCAAGCTGATGGCCAAAGCCCGATGCGCCCATGCTGGGGATCGACAGCCCGCCACTGGCCACCACCAATGCGGCGCTTGCAAAACGGCCTTGGGGCGTGTGCAGGCGATAGCCACCGGCATCGGTGTGTTCGACACGTTCAATTGTGCAATGCGTGCGAATTTCCACGCCGGCAGCCGCACATTCGGCCAATAGCATCGCCACGATCTGCCTGGATGAATCATCGCAAAACAATTGCCCCAGTTCTTTTTCGTGATAAGCAATCCCGTGGCGCTCGACCAGCTCGATGAAATGCCACGGCGTGTAGCGCGCCAGCGCGGATTTGCAAAAATGCTTGTTGGCCGAAAGAAAATTGGCGGGCGATGTGCCTGTATTGGTGAAATTGCAGCGGCCGCCCCCGGACATCAGTATTTTTTTGCCTACCTTGTTGGCGTGATCCAGCACCAGCACGCGCAAGCCGCGTTGGCCAGCGGTGAGCGCACACATCAGCCCGGCGGCGCCGGCACCGATGACGATGGCATCAAATTGGGTGTTCACACCCACTCACGCGACGGCAGGGTGTGGCGGCGCTGCGGACGGCCGACAAGGTCGAGGAAATTGTTGAACACCGCATCGGCTTGTTGCTGCATGGCGCTGATGTGTTGCTGCGTTTGCGTACGGATGGTGACTTCATCGTGCAGCAAACCGGAGCTTGCCAATTCTTCGCGATATGCAGGATTGGCCAGCCAGCGCTCGATCAGCGGCTGATCCATTTCCAGATGAAATTGGAAGCCATAGGCATTGTTGCCGTAGCGAAACGCTTGTTGTGCGCAATCGGCGCTGGTGGCCAGATGCGTGGCCGACTGCGGGATTCCGAAGTGGCAGCCATGCCACTGGAACACGGGTGTGGCGGGCTGCAGCGGGGCCAATACGGGGTCATCCATCCCTGCCGCGGTTTTATGCAGGGGATACCAGCCAATTTCCTGCACGGGGTTGCGCAGCACCGGTGCGCCCAGCACATGCGCGAGAAGTTGCGCACCCAAGCAGATGCCCAACACGGGTTTTCCCTGCGCCAACATGGTTTCGATGGCGCGCATTTCGTTGCGCAGATGCGCACGCTGCGGGTGGTCTTCGACATTCATCGGCCCGCCCAGCACGATCAACCCGCGATAGCGGTCGACGTTGAGTTGGGCATCGGGATGGCGTTCGAAATTCTTGAACCGGATGCGATGACCGCGTCGCCGGATCAGTGGATCCAGCGTGCCGAGTGGCTCGGCGGCAACGTGTTGGAAGACAAGAAGACGGGACATTTGCAAACTATGCCAAAGGCGACGACGAGCGGCTAATCGCCGCTCGTCATGTGGCTATGGCCAGCGCGTCCCGCTCGCACCATCAATGGTTGCGGCCATGGGCCACCCCTGCGGGGCTGGCTCATCCCGCAGGAGCACGCCATGCGCCATGAAGCCTTAGCGCGGGCTGCGGGGCTTGAAGCCGCCCGGTTTGCCGCC
>DAORUL010000162.1:0-3283 GCA_035433165.1 Thermomonas sp.
CCAGCGTGGCCTCGAAGTTGACGATCCGGGTCAACATCCGATGCATCCAGCCGGTACCTTCGCGGCATGGGGTGCACTGGCCGCAGCTTTCGGCTTTGTAGAACTGGCTGATGCGTTGGCAGGCACGCACCATGCAGGTGGTTTCGTCCATCACGATCACCGCGCCGGAGCCCAGGCCCGAGCCCGCTTTCTGGATCGCGTCGTAGTCCATGGTCAACTGCAGCATCACCTCGCCCGGCAGCACCGGCATCGAGGAACCACCGGGAATCACGGCCTTGATCTTGTGGCCATTGCGGATACCGCCACACATCGCCAGCAATTCCGGGAACGGCGTGCCCAAGCGGATTTCATGATTGCCCGGATTGGCCACATGGCCCGACACCGAGAAAATCTTGCAGCCGCCGTTGTTGGGTTTGCCCAAACTCATGAACCATTCGGCGCCATTGCGCACGATGGCCGGCACCGAGGCATAGGTCTCGGTGTTGTTGATCGTGGTGGGCTTGCCGTACAGGCCGAAATTGGCCGGGAACGGTGGCTTGTAGCGCGGCTGGCCTTTCTTGCCTTCCAGCGATTCCATCAAGGCGGTCTCTTCGCCGCAGATGTAAGCGCCCGCGCCCAGCGCGTTGTAGATGTCGATCGTGATGCCCGAGCCCAGAATATCCTTGCCCAGCCAACCGTGTTTGTAGGCCTCGGCCAGCGCTTCTTCGATATGTTCGAACGGCTCGTGGTGGAACTCGCCACGCATGTAGTTGTAGGCCGCCTGGGTGTTGGTGGCGTAGCAGGCAATCGCCAGCCCTTCCAGCACCGCATGCGGGTTGTAGCGCAGGATGTCACGGTCCTTGCAGGTACCCGGTTCGGACTCATCCGAGTTGCACAGGATGTACTTCTCGCCGTCGTGCTTCGGCATGAAGCTCCACTTGAGGCCAGTGGGGAAGCCCGCACCGCCACGCCCGCGCAGGCCCGATGCCTTGACCAGCTCGATGATGTCGGCCGGCGGAATCTTTTCGGTCAGGATTTTGCGCAGCGCCTGGTAGCCGCCGGTCTTGAGGTAATTTTCATACGACCACGGCTTGTCGAAATGCAGCGTGGTGTACACGGCCTGGTGCTCTTTCGGTGCGGGACCGACCGGACCGTAGCCTTCCGAATAGTGAGAGTGAGCGCCCATTACTTCAGCCCATCCAGCAGCGCATCCACTTTTTGTGGCGTGAGTTTTTCGTGGTAATGGCCGTTGATCACGACCACCGGCGCGCCGCAGCAAGCGGCCACGCATTCTTCTTCGTTCTTCAGGTACACGCGGCCATCGGCGGAGGACTCGCCCAGCTTGCAACCCAGTTTCTGCTCGGCATGCGCCAGCAATTCCTGCGCACCGTTGAGCCAGCAACTGATATTGGTGCAAAACGCCACATTGTTGCGGCCCACCGGCTTGGTCTCGAACATCGAGTAGAACGTGGCCACTTCATAGGCCCACACCGGCGGCAGGTCCAGGTACTTGGCCACCGCGGCGATCAGCGCATCGGTCAGCCAGCCCTGGTTTTGCTCCTGCGCGGCATACAAACCCTGCAGCACCGCCGAGCGCTTGCGCTCCGGTGGGAACTTGGTCAACCAGTGGTCGATATGCGCACGGGTTGCGTCCGACAATGCCACCATCGGATCCACGTTGCGGCACGCTTCGAAATTGCCTGTTGCTTTCATCGATCAACCTCGCCGAACACGATGTCGTAGGTGCCGATCATGGCCACGACGTCGGACAGCATGTGTCCCTTGGTGATGTCATCCATCGACGACAAATGCGCAAAGCCCGGCGCCCGCAGATGCACGCGGAACGGCTTGTTGGCCCCATCCGACAGCAGATAGCAGCCAAATTCGCCCTTCGGCGCTTCCACCGCGGCATAGGTTTCGCCGGCCGGCACGCAATAGCCTTCGGAGAACAGCTTGAAGTGGTGGATCAGCGCTTCCATGCTGTGCTTCATTTCGCCACGGCTGGGCGGTGACACCTTGTAGTTGTTCAGCATCACCGGGCCGGGGTTGGCCTTCAACCACTGCACGCACTGCGCGATGATGCGGTTGGATTGGCGCATTTCGGCAACCCGCACCAGATAGCGGTCGTAGCAGTCGCCGTTGACGCCGACCGGGATATCGAAATCCACTTCCGCGTACTTGGCGTACGGCTGCTTCTTGCGCAGGTCCCATTCGATGCCAGAGCCGCGCAACATCGCGCCGCTCATGCCCCAGGCCTTGGCTTGTTCGGGGGTCACCACACCAATGCCGACGGTGCGCTGCTTCCAGATGCGATTCCCGGTCAGCAGGGTTTCGTACTCGTCCACCCGGCCCGGGAAGTCCTTGGTGAACTGCTCCAGATAATCCAGCAGCGAGCCTTCACGCGCTTCGTTGAAGCGCTTGAGCTTTTGCCCTTTGCGCCACGGCGATTCCTTGTACTTGGGCATCACGTCAGGCAGGTCGCGATACACGCCGCCGGGGCGGTAGTAGGCGGCGTGCATGCGTGCGCCAGACACCGCTTCATAGGTGTCCATCAATTCTTCACGTTCGCGGAAGGCGTACAGGAACACCGCCATCGCGCCCAGATCCAGCCCGTTGGAACCCAGCCACATCAGGTGGTTGAGGATACGGGTGATCTCGTCGAACATCGTGCGGATCCACTGCGCGCGTTCGGGTGCCTGCACGCCCAGCAAATTTTCGATCGCCAGCACATAGGCGTGCTCGTTGCACATCATCGAGCAGTAATCCAGACGATCCATATACGGAATCGACTGGTTGAACGGCTTGGATTCGGCCAGTTTCTCGGTACCGCGATGCAGCAGCCCGATATGCGGGTCGCAGCGGCGCACCACTTCGCCGTCCATTTCCAGAATCAAGCGCAACACACCGTGCGCGGCCGGGTGCTGCGGGCCGAAGTTCAGCGTGTAGTTGCGGATTTCCTGCGCGGCTTCAGCCGGGCTGCTGGCAAACACATCGCTGCCGGGAGTGAGCACGGCGTTCATCGGCGCGCCTCCCGCTGCAGGATCCGGTTGTTGCTTTCGGCCTGCGCAGTGGCAAGACCGGCATCGTCACGAATCACGCGGGCCACGCCCACGCGCGGCTCGACGCTGCTGACCGGTGCGTACACCACGCGCTTCTTCTCCTCGTCGTAGTGCACTTCCACATTGCCGATCAGCGGGAAATCCTTGCGGAACGGATGCCCCACAAATCCGTAATCGGTGAGAATCCGGCGCAGATCCGGGTGGCCTTCAAAAATGATGCCGTACAGGTCAAACGCTTCGCGCTC
>DAORUL010000163.1:0-1254 GCA_035433165.1 Thermomonas sp.
ATGGCGATGTGCACCAAGGAAGCCGGCAAGACCTTGAGCGACGGCATCGCCGAAGTGCGCGAAGCGGTGGATTTCCTGCGCTACTACGCCCTGCAAGCACGCGAGCATTTCGCCCCGATGGCCCTGCCCGGACCGACTGGCGAAGCCAATTCGCTGCAATTGTCCGGGCGCGGCGTGTTTGTCTGCATCAGCCCGTGGAACTTCCCACTGGCCATCTTCCTCGGCCAAATCGCGGCTGCCCTGGCCGCTGGCAATAGCGTGATCGCCAAGCCCGCCGAACAAACCAATTTGATTGGCTATGCCGCAGTGAAGTTATTGCACGAAGCCGGCATTCCGCAGGCTGTGCTGCAGTACCTGCCCGGCGATGGCGCGACCGTGGGCGCGGCCTTGACCAAGGATCCGCGCGTGGCCGGCGTCTGCTTCACCGGCTCGACTGAAACCGCACGCCTGATCAACCGCGCATTGGCCAGCCGCGACGCCGGCCCGATTGCCACGTTGATTGCCGAAACCGGCGGCCAGAACGCGATGATTGCCGATAGCTCCTCGCTGCCGGAGCAGGTGGTGAAAGACGCGCTGGGCTCGGCCTTCACCTCCGCCGGTCAGCGCTGCTCGGCCGCACGCGTGCTGTTGGTGCAAGACGAAATTGCCGACAAGGTCATCGGCATGCTGGCCGGCGCGATGGCCGAGCTCTCCATTGGCGATCCCGGCCTGCCTTCGACCGATGTCGGCCCGGTGATCGACGAGGACGCCAAAGCCATTCTGGCAGCGCACGCCAAACGCATGGATGTGGAGGCCAAGCCCATCGCCAAAGCCACGCTGGGTGCAGCATGCGAACACGGCACCTTCTTCGCGCCCGCGGCCTGGGAACTGCACACCATCGCCCAATTGGATCGCGAAAAATTCGGCCCGGCCCTGCATGTGGTGCGCTGGAAAGCCGACGAACTCGATACGGTGATCGACACCATCAACGCCACCGGCTACGGCCTGACACTGGGCATCCATTCACGCATCGATGCCACCATCGAGCGCATCGTGTCGCGCGCCAAAGTCGGCAACATCTACGTCAACCGCAACCAGATTGGCGCGGTGGTCGGCGTGCAACCGTTCGGCGGCCAAGGCCTGTCCGGCACCGGCCCCAAGGCCGGCGGCCCGCACTACCTGCCACGCTTCGCCACCGAAAAAACCGTCACCATCAACACCACCGCTGCAGGCGGCAATGCTTCGCTGCTGACGCTGGGCGACTGAGCCTCACAC
>DAORUL010000163.1:1354-3239 GCA_035433165.1 Thermomonas sp.
CACGATAGAAGCAAAAAAGCCCCGCACAAGGCGGGGCTTTTTGTTGTCGCGAGGTCGCGTGGATCAGAAGCGATACTGCATCGACACACCAACCAAATTGGCATACCCCGAGAACTTGCCAGCCAAGGTCGAGGTGTTGCCCGTGCCGACATCCACCGGCAAATTCACCGTCGGGCTCTTGATGGTGATGTGCTGGTAGCCGGCATCCAGTGACAGGTTGTCACTTACGTTCCAGCTGGCACCAATCGAGTACAAGGTACGATCGTTGTCAGGCAGGCGTGGGGTACGGTGCTGATCATTGGTCGGGGTCTTGTCCGAACCAATGCCGCCGCGCAAGGTGAAGGCTGGCGAGATGTCGTACTCGGCACCCAAGGACATGAAGTTGGAGTTGCCCCACTGGAAGGGCTCGCTACCCACCACGGTACCGCTGGTGCGCTTGATGGTCACATCCTGCAACGAGCTCCAGCCGGTACGCTGGAAGTCCGCCAACACACGGAAGTTGTCGGTGAAGCCGTACTTGATGCTCACCGTGGCCACGCTAGGTGTGACCAAACGCGCACCACCATCACCGTCCTTGAAGCGTGGATCGGCACCCAGCAGGGCCGGCACACCTTCGAAGTCCAGCGTACCCGAGAGTTGATGGTTGATTTCCGAACGGTAGCTGAAACCGATTGCCAACTTGTCGGTTGGTGCAAGTTGCACACCCACCACATAGCCAACGGCGTTGTTGCTACCCTTCACGGTGAAGCCGCCATCCATGGTTTGCGGCTTGAACGGATAGGCGGGATTGAAGCAATTCATCGGGTTGCCCGAACCGGCGCAAATCGCGGTGCCAAAATCAATCGCCTTGCTCAGGGTAACCGTGGCGCGCTCATAGATCACGCCGGCACCGATCGAGACACCATCACTCAATTTCAGCGCCGCAGACAGGGTCAAATCGACGGTTTTGACGTCGGACTTCAGCGCACGATAGCGGCCTACCCAGTTCTTGTCGTAATCGGTTGCCAGACCAAACGGTGCACCGACGGCAACACCCAAGGTCAAGCCTTCCAACCCGCCATGCATCGGGAACACGGCTGCCATGTTCGGCACCAGGGTCGGATCCCCCGGATCGCCACCATTGCCACCGCTGAGCGGCGCGCCGGGGTTGCCAAGGATCGAGCCACCACCGGTGAACTTCGCGTTCAGATCAATCATGGTGAGATCGGACTGGAAGGTATTCTTGTCCAGATTGACCATGGCGGCCGGGTTCAGCGAAACAACGGCGGCATCTTTGCCCACCATGCTGCCGGCGCTGGACTTGCCGAGGTTCTTGACGCTCTGCTCGCGCAGCTGGAAGCCGGAAGCGGCCGCCTGGCCCACGAACAAAGTGCCCACAACGGCCAGAGCAAGGGCCGAGGTACGAAGAGTGAGTGTGTTGCGCATCGATGGTTCTCCGGTCACAGAGCTACGTTAATTGTTTTGGTTCGAGGCCGGCAAACGATACCGACCACGGGTCGCGCTTGCGCGTATCTGATTTTCCTGCTGCAAGAGTGCAGGCTCCCCACCACATACGTCGCCGTATGTCACTATACCTCAATTTTAACTACACGCTAACATTCACAATCGCAAATTGAAGCTTGGTCATGTTTGTCGGTATCCCCCCCCGCCAACACCGCCGTCTACTGTGGGCCACTCCATTGTTGTTCGCGACCCTTTGGGTGGCGTACGTCGCAGCAGCACTCGTGGCCCCGGCTGGGCGCATCGCCGCCACCTTGGACTGGGGGGTGCTGACCGGTGGCTTGGACAGTGTGCAGGCGTGGCGCAATGCACTAGCCGACGGCAGCGTGCTGCGTCTGTTCTCGGGCCTGTTCCTGCACGCTGACTGGCTGCACCTGCTGGGCAA
>DAORUL010000164.1:0-3214 GCA_035433165.1 Thermomonas sp.
TACAAGCGCAGGCCGCGCCGTCCGGAAATTTCCACGGCGTGGCCGTCCTCGACATTGTCGGGCTCGGGTTTGAGCTCGATGGCAAGGATCATCCCGGTTTGGCGGACTTCCAGCACGGCCGGATGGCCGGCAAATGACGCGGCCTGTGCCGCCATGCGCTGGGCTGTGTCGCGGTTGCGTGGCAACACCGCATCGCTGTCGAAAATCGCCAGCGAAGCCAGCGCTGCCGCACAGGCCAGCGGATTGCCGCTGTAACTGTGCGAATGCAGGAAGGCACGCTCGCGCGAATCATCCAAAAATCCGTCGTAAATTTGCTGGGTGGCCAGCACCGCGCACAGTGGCAAGAAACCACCGGTCAGGCCTTTGGACAGGCATAGCAAATCCGGTTGAATGCCGCCTTGTTCACAGGCGAACAGCGTGCCGGTGCGGCCAAAGCCCACCGCGATTTCATCGGCAATCAGAAGAATACCGTGCGCGTCGCACAGCTCACGCACGCGGCGCAGGTAGTGCGGGTGGTGCATGCGCATGCCGCCGGCGCATTGCACCAAGGGCTCCAAGATAAAGGCACAGATTTCGCCGGCATGGGCCGCGAACAACGCTGCCAAGGCATTGGCAGCGGCCTCGGCACAGGCGCGCGCGCCGGCGTCATCCTGCGTGCCAAATGCATCCGGCGATGGCGCAAACAACACGTCCAGCAGCAGCGGTGCGTACACCCGCCGATACAGCGGCAAATCGCCCATCGACAGCGCACCCAAGGTTTCACCATGGTAGCTGCCTCGCAAGGCTACGAAGCGGGTGCGGCCAGCGATGCCTTGGTTATGAAACCAGTGGTAGGCCATTTTCAGCGCGACTTCGACCCCGGCCGACCCATTGTCGGCATAGAACACCTTGGCCAAGGGTGCCCGCCCGGCTTGTTGCGGGGCACGCGCAAGCAAGCGTTCGGCCAACTCCACCGCTGGCGCGTGTGAGCAGCCGGCCAAAATCACTTGCTCCAGCGTGTGGGCTTGCTGGCCAATCGCCTGCGCGATGCGCGGCTCGGCGTGGCCGTGGATATTGGTCCACCAGCTGCTGACCGCATCCAATACGCGGCTGCCGTCGTGGCCTACCAACCACGCGCCTTCGCCCCGCGCCACCGGGAACAGCGGCAGTGCATCGGGGTGTTCGCGCATTTGCGTGCAGGGGTGCCAGAGCACGGCCAAATCGCGCGCACGCCAAGCGTCATCGGCGGCTATCATGGGGGTATCGTGAAGTCCTTTCATCCTGCCATTATCGCCGTCGGGACGGTCGCATGAGCCACCGTTTGCCCATCATCCACGGCATTACCGAGCACGACGCCGGCCCGTACCGGTTGGAGCGGCTTGATCTGGAGTTCTCCAACGGCGAACGCCGCCAGTTCGAGCGCCTGCATGCACGTGGGCATGGCGCGGTGGCCGTGGTACCGATGCTGGATGCCGACACCGTGCTGCTGGTGCGCGAATATGCGGCCGGCGTGCACCGCTATGAGTTGGGGCTGGTGAAGGGGCGGATTGACGCGGGCGAAACCCCCGAGCAGGCCGCCAATCGCGAATTGATGGAAGAGGCTGGCTACGGTGCGCGTGATGTGCGCGTGCTGCGCACCCTGACCTTGGCACCCACCTACATGAGCCACCGAACACATCTGGTACTGGCGCGGGAGTTGTATCCGCAGCGTTTGCCCGGGGATGAGCCAGAGCCGCTGGAGTTGGTGCCCTGCAAACTGGCCGAGTTGGATCGGTTGATTTTGCGGGAAGAGTTTTCCGAAGGCCGCAGCATTGCGGCGCTGTTTATTGTCCGCGAATGGCTGAAACAACAACGATGAACCTGGCCCCTTCTTTGCGCGATGGCGTGATTGCGATTGCCCGCGCCGCTGCGGCAGAAATCTTGAATGTGTATGACGGTGAGTTCGCGGTGCAGCACAAAGACGATGCGTCGCCGCTCACCGCCGCCGACCTGGCCGCGCATCGCTGCATCAGCGATGGCCTGCGCGGATTGACGCCGAACATCCCGGTGCTGTCGGAAGAATCCAGGGACCTCGACATTGCCCAGCGCAGGCAGTGGCACACATTTTGGCTGGTGGATCCGCTGGATGGCACGCGGGAATTCGTCAAGCGCAATGGCGAATTCACCATCAACATCGCCTTGGTCGAACATGGCGCTGCCACCTTTGGTGTGATCCAGCAGCCCGTCACGGGCGGGTTATGGCACGGTGCACCGGGTCAGGGCGCATTCCGCCGCGACGGAGAAATCGATACCGCCATCACCTGCCGCATTCCTGCGGCCACACCGCTGCGGATTGCCGCCAGTCGTTCGCATCGCGATGCACGCACGGAAAACTTGTTGGCCGCGATTCCCGATGCCGATGTGCAGGGCTATGGCTCGGCGCTGAAGTTTTGCAAACTTGCCGAAGGACTGATTGATCTGTATCCGCGCTTTCATCCCACCAGTGAATGGGATACCGCGGCCGGGCAAGCGATTGTGGAAGCGGCAGGTGGCGTGTTGCTGGATTTGCAAGGCCGGCCATTCCGCTACAACCAGCGCGACAGCTTGCTCAATGGCGATTTCATCGCAGTGGGTGACCGTAGTTTGCTGGCGCGCTTGCCGGCATGAGTGGCGGCATCGACCGTTTGCTGGCGATCATGGCCAAGCTGCGCAGCCCCGACGGCGGCTGCCCGTGGGATGTGCAGCAAACCTTCCAGACGATTGCCCCCTACACCATCGAAGAAGCCTACGAAGTGGCCGATGCCATCGACCGCGGCAACATGGCCGACCTCAAGGACGAACTGGGCGACTTGCTGCTGCAGGTGGTGTTTCATGCGCGCATGGCCGAAGAGCAAACGGCCTTTGCATTTGCCGATGTGGTGGATGCCATTTGCGACAAGATGACCCGCCGTCATCCACATGTGTTTGGCGATGCGTACTTTGCCGATGCGCAGGCGCAGTTGGCCGATTGGGAGGCGCGCAAACAGCTCGAACGTGCGGCCAATGGCGATGCCGATACATCCGCGCTGGCCGGTATCGCACGCGGTCTGCCGGAATGGCAGCGCGCCGTGAAATTGCAGAAAAAAGCGGCCAAAGTCGGCTTCGATTGGCCCGGCCCTGCACCGGTATTGGAGAAATTGGCCGAAGAAATCGAAGAGGTGCGCGTGGAGTTTGACGCGGTAGCCGCAAGCCCCGGTGATGCCGCCGCGCGCGACCG
>DAORUL010000165.1:0-3205 GCA_035433165.1 Thermomonas sp.
GCCGGTGTTGCGTCCCTGACGGTCTTCGCTCATTCGCCACTCACTTGCCGCGCATCCGCGCTTTCGGCCCGAGAATACCATATGCACCCGCCGGGCCTGACAGGCCGGTGCATCCCTGATTTATCGCCGGCGCAATCCAGTATCGGGGCTGCGCAGGCTGGTTCAATTGGCTTGAATCGACTCGTCCGGACGCCGCACCAGCACTTCATCTACCAAGCCGTATTCACGCGCAGCCTGGGCACTCTTGAAGTTGTCACGGTCGGTATCGCGGGCAATAGTTTCGATCGGCTGGCCAGTGTGACGCGCCAAAATCTCATTCAAGCGTTCGCGCATCGTCAAGATTTCGCGTGCTTGAATGTCGATATCAGTGGCCTGGCCCTGTGCACCGCCCAGTGGCTGGTGAATCATCACGCGCGAATTGGGTAGTGCGTAACGCTTGCCCGAAGCACCCGCTGCCAACAACACCGCACCCATCGAACAGGCTTGGCCCACGCAAATGGTGCTCACATCCGGCTTGATGTATTGCATGGTGTCGTAGATCGCCATGCCCGCAGTGACGATTCCGCCAGGCGAGTTGATGTACAGACTGATGTCTTTCTCGGGGTTTTCGGCCTCGAGGAACAACATCTGGGCCAACACCACATTGGCCACGTGATCGTCGATACCGCCCACCAGGAAAATCACTCGCTCCTTCAACAGGCGCGAGTAGATGTCGTAGGCGCGCTCACCACGGCTGGTCTGTTCGACCACCATCGGCACCAAATTGAGAGCTTTGATCGGGTCCATGGGTTCTCGCTGCGAAGGACGTGTGTTGCGAAATGACTGTCGACTACCTTGCCAGACCGCCGCCGAAGCGGCGAGTTCCGGCAGTCGCGCGGACTTACGAGTTCAGTGCGTCCTGGAAGCTCAGTGCTTGCTCGGCATGTTGAGCACGTTCTGCAATCCAGTCGATGACCTGTTCTTCCATGACGCGGTTCTGCAAGCCCTGCATCAACTGCTGGTCATTGCGGTACAGCGCGATCACCTGTTCCGGCTGCTCGTAGGTCGAGGCAATCAGGCGCATGGTCTCATTCAGGCGCTCGGACTCCAGACGCAGATCATTGCGGCGGGCTACTTCACCCACCAGCAGGCCCACCAATACGCGCTTGCGCGCAGCCTCCTGGAACGCGGAAGGATCGGCATTCAATTGCTGACCTTGGCGGCGCGCTTGTTCGGCGGCATTGGCCTGCAGCGCATTGGCTTCGTTTTCAACCAGCCGCGGCGGCAGCTCCACATCCTTGTAAGCGGCGACCAATTGGTCACCCACTTCGCGGCGCAACCGGTTCATCAGCGCGCCCTTGAGCTCACGCTCCAGATTGCTGCGAATATCCGCCTTGAATTGCTCGATGTCACCACTCTTGACACCGAAGCTGCGAATGAAAGCGGCATCAATGTCAGGCAAAGTCTGCTCGAACACTTCACCCAGCTTGAAGGTGGAGGTCAACGTTTTGCCGGCAAATTGCACGGCGTGCCAGTCTGCCGGCAGGGTCACATCCAGCGTTTTTTCGTCACCCGCCTGCATCCCGGCCAGTGCGGCCTCAACTTCCGGATACATCGCCGCCGTGCCCAGCACGGTACTGGTCTTTTCCACGCCTTCCGCAGGCATGCGGGCACCGTCGAGAATGCTGTAGGTTTCCACATTGACCAGATCGCCGGCCTTGGCAGCGCGCTCGACCTTGCTCCAGCTGCCACGCTGCTGGCGCAGGTTTTCCAGCATGCGATCGATATCGGCATCAGTCACTTCCGCTGTATGCCGGACCACTTCCAGCTTGGTCATGTCGAGGTCGCCGAATTCCGGTACCAGTTCGACCGCAGCCACATACTTCAGCTCACCTTCGGCAGCATCTTCTCCCGGCGTCACTTGTGGCAGACCGGCCACGCGCAGTTCGTTTTCGCGCACGGCCTGATCCAGCCCCTGACGCAACAGGCCATCCACGATTTCGGCGCGCACCTGGCCGCCATAACGCTGCTCAACCACCTTGGTCGGCACCTTGCCCGGGCGAAAGCCCTTGATGCGCACGTTGTGCGCGATTTCGCGCAGACGGCTGCCGATTTGCGCTTCGACGTCGCCTGCGGGCAGGCTGAGGATGACGCGGCGCTCGAGGTTGCCGGTGGATTCGACCGAGACTTGCATGATGCGATGACTCCTGGGCGGGCATGTCACAGCCCGGTTGCGGGTACGAAGGGTTAGACGGGCGCAGCATGACCGCGCGGAACGTACTAGTTTCGCCGATTTTGCCCGTTCGCGCCACCTATCTGATGGAATGGCGTTGACATGCGGCGCCCGGCGCTAGACAATGCCGGGCCTTTCGTAGCGCTGGCGCGCCACGACAGAGAACAGGAAGCATCCGCCAAGTGTCTTCGAAATGTTCGGTTCCATCGTCGGGGTATAGCGCAGTCTGGTAGCGCGCCTGCTTTGGGAGCAGGATGTCGGGGGTTCGAATCCCTCTACCCCGACCATTTCGGTACCGTACGATGCATCACTCCGGATCGGGCGCCCGTAGCTCAACCGGATAGAGCACCGGCCTTCTAAGCCGGTGGTTGCAGGTTCGATTCCTGCCGGGCGCGCCATTGTTGTGAGGGTTAGAGGTTGTTTTTGTGGTGGCTGTAGCTCAGTTGGTTAGAGTCCTGGATTGTGATTCCAGTTGTCGGGGGTTCGAGTCCCCTCAGCCACCCCACTTCTTCGCCCGTTGTTGCATTGCAACGCTTGCAAGAATTGGATTGTTTGCTACAATTTCGCTTCTTTCGGGGCCGTTAGCTCAGTTGGTAGAGCAGTTGACTCTTAATCAATAGGTCCAAGGTTCGAATCCTTGACGGCCCACCAATCCCGAAACGCCCGGCCTTGTCGCCGGGCGTTTTTTTTGCGCCATGTCAACGATTCGAAGCAAGGTTCGCCCGCTATGCGGCCGGCTTCGAAAACCGGGCCGATGGCCGGCACCCCGTAAGCGGCTTTGGCGTGTTCCGCATCAGGCCGCTGCGGAGTGGGTATCCCGGATGTCGCCCAGCTCGCGCAGCAGTGTTGTGGCATAACAGCCCGGCGGCAGGGTGAAACGCAGCTCCAATGCACCGTCGTCGTGCCATGCCCATGCCAGTTCTGCCGGCCGCAGGCGCAAGTTGCGGCGTTCTTGCTGCAGCTCGGCACGCTCCAGGCCGCGCTGCAATCTTG
>DAORUL010000166.1:0-3116 GCA_035433165.1 Thermomonas sp.
TGCGTCCATGCGGTCAACAAAATCACCGGCAAATCCGGATGCGCTGCGCGAATTTGCTGGAACAGTGCCACGCCTTCTTCACCCGAGGTGGTGTCGGCGTGGAAGTTCATGTCCTGGATCACCAGATCAATCGGTGTCTGCGCCAGTACCGCAAGACCCGCCTGCGGCGAGTCTGCGTACACGCTGCGAATATCGTGCAGGGACAGCAGCACCTCCAGCGCAGTGGCTACGGCAGCGTTGTCGTCGATGATCAGGATGGTGGGCATGCGGCGATTGTAATGGGAGCGCTTAGGCCGAGCGGGTGGCGATGGCTGGTGGCACCAGTGCAGCACGCCGTGCCGGTCCCAGCACCGCAAGCTGGCCGAGCACCCACAAGATCAATGCACCGGCAGGCAAGTACAGCAATGGCAGGCGCGGCAGTTCGTATTTGCTCATCAATAGTTGATTCAGGCCAAAGGCGAGCAGCATGCCCAGCGCGATACCAATGCCGGCAATCAGGAAATTCTCGATTTGGAAATAGCGCAGGATCTGGCCGCGGGTGGCGCCCAATGCGCGGCGAATGCCAATCTGCTTGGTGCGTTGTTGCACCCAGAAACTGGCCAACCCCACGATGCCCAGCGCGGTGATCAGGAGCAGGCCCACGCACACCGCACCCAACAGCCATGCCATCGCACGCGGCGCTTGGTAGAACTCGTTGCGCAAATCAGAGAGCGGCTTGGTGTTTTCATCGAGGATGATGCGGTCACTGCCACCGCTGCGCAGCAGTTTGACGGCGGCCTTGAGGACTTCGGCGCGACGCTCCGGGGTGGTGCGAACCACGTAGTTCCCGCCCACGTTGTAGTGCGCGCGCAGCGGGAACACCATCGTGTATTCGCGGGCGCTGGGGCCGCCTTGCAGGCTGGGACGAACCAGGTGATCCAGTACCCCGACGATGGGCACGGGGCGATCGCCCCAGCTGTAAAAGACCTTGCCGATGACGTGTGCCACCGGGATGCCGGGGTAGAGTTTTTCCGCCATCTTGCGGGTCACGATGGCGGCAGGAATGCCGATGGGCTCCTTGCTGCTGTTGACGGCTTCAAAATCCAGATATTCATCCGGCCTGAAACCACGCCCGGCAATCAGGCGGCTGCCGAATGTACTCAGAAAATGTTCATCCGCCATATAGCTGGTGGCAACGAGGGTGGTTTGTTGTTGCTCTGGTGTCAGGCGAACACCGCTGTTCCAAGAGGAGTTCACGAACGGCACCTGATTGACCACGGTGGCATCCTTGACGCCGGGGATTGCGCGCAGCGCGGCCAGATCGGTGCGGGTGCGGGCGGTGGCATTGTCATCGCTGCCGCTGCTCGTCAATTGGATGCGCAGCAGCTCACTCTCGGCAATGCCACTGGGTTCATTGATCTGGCTGACACGGTCACCAATCATGAACAGTGCATTGCAGATGATGGCGCAGGTCAGCGCAATTTCGATCACGATCAAGGCGGCTGCGGTCTTGTGGCGCGCCAGCGTGGACAGGATGGGGCGAATTTCCATGGGGTGCTCCGTTTCTGCTTGTCATTCCCGCGCACGCGGGAATGATGGGGATAAGGTCATTGCGACTTGAGCTGGATGGCCGGCGTCACCTGCATCGCCCGCCATGCCGGCAACAGGCCTGCCAGCAGGCTGGCCACAATGGCCAACACAAAGGTGACCAGCAGCATGCCAAGGTCGAGATGGGCCAGCTTGGCGTAGCTGGCAGGCTGCATGCGCACTGCCCACAAGCCCAGCAAGGACAGCCCCAAACCCACCACGCCGCCAGCCAGCCCAATCATTCCGGCTTCCACCAGGCACTGTTTGAAAATCTCCCGCCGCGATGCACCCAGCGCCCGCCGCACGCCGATTTCGCCGCTGCGGCGCAGGAACTTGGCCAGCAGCAGCCCCACCGTATTGACCATGCATACCAGCAGAAAACCAAAGCCCAACCACAACTGCAGCACCACATCGGAGGGCACCACTTTGTTGTAGGTCAGCCATTGCATGACATTGCTCAGGCGCACATTGGTGGGCCGCTCGAAGCGCCCGGCCTTGCGTTGCAGGTCGGAATAATTGCTCAGGTAGTTGCGATAGGCGCTGACTTTGTCGGCACTGTCGAGTTCTACCCAATATTGAATCCATGCGCAGGGCACGTTTTCGGCGGTGTTGTCGCCACGACTGTCGCCCCAGCAGTTCATGCTGCCATTGCGGCCCATCTGCAAATCACGCGAGGTCGAAAACGGCAGGAAAATATCTTCGTTGCCACCATAGGTGTCGCGGTTCATGTCATAAAACGCGGGTGTCGGCTTCCACTCCACCATCACCCCGACGATGGTGAAATCACTTTGGTCCAGGCGCAGTGTCTTGCCCACGCTGTTGCCACCGGCAAACAGACGTTGGTTGAGCGAGCGCGTGATGACCGCAACGCGCGCATGCGCCGCATCGTCCTTGGCGGCCCAGCCATTGCCATGCAGAAATGGCACATCGAACATCGGGAAAAAATCCGCGCTGGTATAGCGTGCATCCGAGCGGAACGGGATCAGCCCGGATTGCCCCGGGATCACCGCCACGTTGCCGCCGGTCATCATTGCTTGCCGATCCGCACGCTTTTCCTTCAGCAAGGTTTCGGAATCAAAGCGGGTCATCTGGTCTTGCGGGTCACTACCAGGCTGATAGCCCTGTTTGCTTTCAGGGTCCATCTGCACATAGAACAACTGGCTGCTCTTTTGCGGGATGGGATCCCCGGACAGCACATGGAAGACGGTCAGTGTGGTCATGCAGGCGCCGATGCCAAGTGCAATGGCCAGCACCATCAGCGCGGTCAGTGCCTTGTTGCGCTTGAAGCTGCGCAGGGCGAGGTTGAGGTAATAGCCGAGCATGGCGGTGTCCTCAGGCAGTCGTGGTGCTGGCGCTGTTGGAATGCAGCGAGCGTTGCAGGGCGGAGGTGACGGACAAGTCGGTCGCCATGCCATCGACGATGTGCACATTGCGTTGCGCGCGCGCGGCCAGTTCCGGGTCGTGGGTCACCATCACAATGGTGGTGCCTTGCTCGTTGATGTCTTCCAGCAGCTCCATCACGCTGCGCGCCATCTGCGAATCCAGGTTGC
>DAORUL010000167.1:0-3096 GCA_035433165.1 Thermomonas sp.
GTAACGCGGCAACCAACGCCCCAGATCCGCCCGGCCCTGGGCTTCGTAAAAATCCCGCAATGCGCGCTGCAATGCCGCATCGCCGGCATGCGCGGGTGCCCTGCACTGCAGCGTGCCGGCGGCATCCAGCTCCAAGCGGGTGGCACGCCCAAGTTGCCACTGCAGCGGCAGCTCTGCACCGCGCAACGGCAGGGTCGAGGTGACCCCGCGCTGCAACGCGGCGCCATGCGCCAGCGCCTGCACGTGCAGCTGTTGCTGTAGCCAGTCGCGGTGTTGCTGCAAAAACCCGTCGCCATCGCTGAGCCGGGTGCACAGCGGCAAGGTCAGCCGCACGCCGCGCTCATCCACCGCCAGTTTGATCCGCCGTGCACGCGGGTCGCGCACGCGCTGCACCTCGATGGTCTGGCCGTCCTCAAAAATCAAATGAATGCAGTCGCGCTGGCTGGCTGGCTGCGGGCGGGTGCTGCGCAGCGGTCGTAGTAAACGGAGCAGGGAGGCCATGCGCGCAGTGTAAGCAAGGCCGCGCAGGCGTGCATGCACACGCAAGCGTGCCTACACTGGCGGCATGCTTGCCTTACTTCAGCGTGTCACCGAAGCCGCCGTGCGCGTGGATGATGCCGTGGTGGGTGCGATTGGGCCGGGCTTGCTGGCGCTGGTGGCAATCGAGCCGGGGGATACCGAAGGGCAACTCTACCGGCTCGCCCAGCGCATGCTTGGCTATCGAATTTTCGAAGATGATGCCGGCAAGATGAATAGATCTTTGACGGATATCGGTGGAAAATTGCTGCTGGTGAGTCAATTCACACTGGCCGCAGATACCCGCAGCGGCATGCGACCCAGCTTCACCACGGCCGCGCCACCGGCGGAGGCTGAACAGCGCTTTACCCGGTTGCTGGCGATTTGTCGGCAATTGCACCCGCCAGGGGTGGAAACCGGCAGGTTTGGCGCCCATATGGTGATCAGTCTGGTCAATGACGGACCAGTGACCATCCTGCTCCGCCCCTGACACCGCCAGACACCACCGCCAAGCCGCGTTCAAGCGTACGCCTCCGCTGCACGGTATAATGCTTGGTTCTCTTTGCTGCGTTACGCGCAGACCCTCACGACACGGTACCCGCCCATGGCCAACGAACGGCAGACAGCTCCCCAGTCCGATATCAAGATCCTGATCAGCAAGGGTCTGGAACAGGGCTATCTGACTTATGCCGAAGTCAACGATCACCTGCCCGACGACATGGTTGATCCGGAGCAGATCGAAGACATCATCGGCATGATCAATGGCATGGGCATCGAGGTGCACGAAGCTGCGCCCGATGTCGAAACCATGTTGCTGGCCGGCCAGCAAGTGGGTGGCCGCGAAGTCGATGAAACCGCCGCCGAGGAAGCCGCTGCCGCGCTGACCTCGCTGGATGCCGAGGGTGGCCGCACCACCGACCCGGTGCGCATGTACATGCGCGAAATGGGCACGGTGGATTTGCTCACGCGCGAAGGCGAAATCGCGATCGCCAAGCGCATCGAAGAAGGCCTGGCGCAGATGAATGCCGCGCTGGCCAGCTTCCCGCTGTCGCCGCAGATGCTGCTGGAAGATTACGCGCTGCACAAAGCCGGCAAAAAGCGGTTGGCCGAAATCGTGGTCGGCTTCAATGATGAGGAGCCCGAGCCGGAAGTGGTGCCGGTGGTGGACGAGGCCGATACCGAAATCGATGAAGACGAGGACGATGCCGACGGCGAGGCCGATGAGCCGGCGCCCACCGGGCCGGATCCGGTGGAAGTGGCGGCACGCATGGAGGTCATGGCGGCGGCACATGCGCGCTTCCTGAAAGCAATTGCCAAGGGCGGCCTGGATGCCAAGCCGGCGTTGAAGGCGCGCGAAGAGATGGCCGAGGTGTTCGTCACCTTCAAGCTGCCGCTGCCGTTGACCGATGTGCTGGTCAAGCAATTGCGCGATGTGGTCAATCAGGTCAAAGAACACGAGCGCCGCATCCTTGACATGGCCACCCGCGTGGCAAAAATGCCGCGCAAGGACTTCATCAAGGCATGGGAAGGCAACCAGACCAATCTGGAA
Source organism: Thermomonas sp. (assembly GCA_035433165.1). Lineage (GTDB taxonomy): Bacteria > Pseudomonadota > Gammaproteobacteria > Xanthomonadales > Xanthomonadaceae > Thermomonas. The sequence goes on from DAORUL010000167.1 coordinate 2,066, forward strand.
TGGGTGGATGAGCTGCTCAAGCGCAAGCAGAAGTGGGGTTCGGCCCTGCGCGATGTGCGCGAAAAAATCATCAGCGAGCAGGAAGCCACGATTGCAATTGAAAAGACCATGCAGGTGACCCTGGTCGATCTGAAGGAGATCAACCGCGCCCTGTCTTACGGTGAAGCCAAGGCACGCAAAGCCAAGAAGGAAATGGTGGAAGCCAACCTGCGTCTGGTGATTTCGATTGCCAAGAAATACACCAACCGTGGCCTGCAATTCCTCGATTTGATCCAGGAAGGCAACATCGGCCTGATGAAGGCGGTGGACAAGTTCGAACACCGTCGCGGCTTCAAGTTCTCGACCTATGCGACGTGGTGGATCCGTCAGGCCATCACCCGCTCGATCGCCGACCAGGCGCGCACCATTCGCATCCCGGTGCACATGATCGAGACCATCAACAAGCTCAACCGCATCTCGCGCCAGATGCTGCAGCAGTTCGGCCGCGAAGCCACGCCGGAAGAGCTGGCGAAAGAAATGGACATGCCCGAGGACAAGATCCGCAAGGTCATGAAGATCGCCAAAGAACCCATTTCGATGGAGACCCCGATCGGGGATGATGAAGATTCACACCTGGGTGATTTCATCGAAGACACCAATGTGATGTCGCCGGTGGAAGCCACCACCGACATCAACCTGATCGAAACCGTACGCGACGTGTTGGCCGGCCTGACCCCACGCGAAGCCAAGGTGCTGCGCATGCGGTTCGGCATTGACATGAACACCGACCACACGCTGGAGGAAGTGGGCAAGCAGTTCGACGTGACGCGCGAGCGCATCCGCCAGATAGAGGCCAAAGCCCTGCGCAAACTGCGCCACCCCAGCCGCTCGGAAACCCTGCGCAGCTTCCTGGATATCGACTGACCCAGCACTGCATGTGACCCCGAATGCCCGCCTTGATCGGCGGGCATTCGCGTTATGCGGTTACAATTTGCACACGGGCCTATAGCTCAATGGTTAGAGCAGAAGACTCATAATCTTTTGGTTCCAGG
>DAORUL010000168.1:0-3084 GCA_035433165.1 Thermomonas sp.
ATAGCCCTCGATCGCAATGTCCTCGTATCGGAAGGCGAAGATATTCTCCACTTCGTTATTCAATCTCAGCTGCGGCAAGCCACGCGGTGCTCGCGCCAGTTGCTCACGCGCCTGTTCAAAATGGTTGGAATACAGGTGCGCATCACCCAAGGTGTGCACGAAATCACCCACACCCAAGCCACACACCTGCGCCACCATATGGGTCAGCAAGGCATAGCTGGCGATATTGAACGGCACCCCCAGGAAGATGTCGCCACTGCGCTGGTAGAGCTGGCAGCTGAGCTTGCCATCGGCCACGTAGAACTGGAACAGGCTATGGCAGGGCATCAGCGCCATCTGCGGCAAGTCGGCCACATTCCATGCGCTGACAATCAAGCGGCGCGAATCCGGGTTGCGGCGGATTTCATCCACCACCCACTGGATTTGGTCGATGGTCTGGCCGTTGGCGCCTTCCCAGCTGCGCCATTGCTTGCCATACACCGGGCCAAGCTCGCCATTGGCATCGGCCCACTCGTCCCAGATACTGACCTTGTTGTCGCGCAGATACGCAATATTGGTACTGCCTTGCAAGAACCACAACAGCTCGTGGATGATCGCGCGCAGATGCAGTTTCTTGGTAGTCACCAGCGGGAAGCCCTGCGCCAGATCGAAGCGCATCTGCCAGCCGAACACGCTGCGCGTGCCGGTACCGGTGCGGTCGGCCTTTTCGCTGCCGTGCTCCAGCACATGCCGCAACAGGTCGAGGTAGGCCTGCATCAGCGCACGTCAGGTTGCAAGGTGGGCGCACGGCGCGAGTGCCACAGCCAGAACAGACCCAGCAGGATCAGCGGCGTACTCAACACCTGCCCCATCGTCACCCAGCCGAAGGCCAAATACCCCAACTGCGCGTCTGGCTCACGCACGAATTCGACCAGGAACCGGAAGCTGCCATACAGCAGTGCAAACATCCCGGATACTGCATAACGCGGGCGCGGCTTGGCCGAGAACCAGACCAGCACGCAAAACATCACCAAGCCCTCCAGTGCCGCTTGATACAACTGTGATGGATGGCGTGCAAAACCATTGAGGGCGCCACTTTCGAAGTAGCTGCGCAGTGTCGCCGCATCCATCGACGCAAACGGCTCGGGCAGCGCGCGCGGGAAGATCACGCCCCAACCATCGAACGCGGTTCCGGCAGTCGGTTTGCCCCACAACTCGCCACCAATGTAGTTGCCGATTCGGCCAAACCCCAAGCCGGCCGGCACCAGTGGTGCCATGAAATCTACCGTGTCGAAAAAATGCAGGCGCTGCTTGCGTGACCACCATGCAATTGCAGCCAACACGCCCAGCAGGCCGCCATGAAAACTCATGCCGCCTTGCCAGACGCGCACGATCATCAGTGGATCTTTCAGGAATTCACCGAAGTCGTAGAACACGATGTAGCCGAGACGTCCGCCCAGCACCACACCCAGCATCGAATAGAACATCAAGTCGCCGAATCCGTTGTCATCCACGCCGGGCAACCGCCCTGCGAGCACACGCCGCCGACCCAGCCACCATGCCACGACAAAACCAAGCAAATACATCAGTCCATACCAATGGACTTTCAGCGGCCCCAGTGAAACGGCAATGGGGTCAATCTGGTGCAGATAGGGCATGTGCATCCTGGGTCCTGATCAAGCTACGCCACGGGGGCTTACCACTCGCCCGCACCCGGCACGTGATGCGAAGCCGCTTTGCGCCGCATCAGCAGGTTCAGCCATTCGACCAATACCGAGAAGGCCATGGCGAAATAGATGTAAGGCTTGGGTACGTGCACTTCCAGCCCATCCAGGATGAGCACGGCACCCACCAGCAGGATGAATGCCAGCGCCAGCATTTTCACGGTGGGATTGGCGTCAATGAACGCACCCAGCGGATTGGCCGCCAGCAGCATGATGGCGACCGCGGCCAAGATTGCGAACACCATGATCGGAATGTGTTGCGCGATGCCGACGGCGGTAATCACCGAGTCCAGCGAGAACACGATGTCGATCACCGCAATCTGCGCGATCACCATGCCAAATACCGCTGATGCCTTGGTGGTGCGCGGGTCTTCGTCTTCACCACCGGTAATCAGATCACGGATTTCCAAAGCGCCCTTCACCAGCAAGAAAGCCCCCCCGATGATCAGTACCAAATCGCGAATCGAAATACCCATCCCAAACAACGCAAACAGGTCTTTCCCCATGCGTGCCAGGTGCGCCAACGTCACCAGCAACAGGATGCGGGTGATACACGCGACCGCAATACCCAATTTGCGCGCCGCTGGCTTGCGATGCTCGGGCAGGCGGCTGACGGCAATGGAGATGAACACCAAATTATCAATGCCCAGCACGATTTCCAATGCACTCAGGGTGACCAGGGTGAGCCATGCGTCGGGGGAAGCCAGAAAACTCAGGTCCATTCGATACTCGTCCCGTCAACCGTGCAATACACGCGGGGCCAGCAACACCGCCCACACCAGAACCACGTTCAGCATCAGCACAAACACTGCTGCCGACCCCATATCCTTGGCGCGACCGGCCAGTTCGTGGTGTTCAGCGCCATAGCGCTCGATCACCGCTTCCATGGATGAGTTCATCAACTCCATCGCCAGCACCAGCAGGCAACTGCCGATCAGCAGGACACGCTCGACACCGGTTGCGCCCAAATACCAGCCCGCCGGGCCAAGCACCGCGAGCAGACAGACCTCAAGGCGAAAAGAGGATTCATGCAGCCAAGCCGCACGCAGCCCCAACAGCGACCACTTGGCGGCGCGCAACACGCCCGCAGGCCCGCGCGGCAGGTGCCCATAGAGATCAGCCACGTGCAAACACTCGCGTGGTGGCAACTGAAGCAGGCTTGCAATCGGGCATAGAGTGGATCGGATCCGGCGGGGCGAGCGGTCATTTTGCCACAAGCTCCACACCCGCCGTCCGTTAAGGAATTGCAAAAGCCGCGCGATTACTGCGACCGCAGCGCATCAATTGGATCGAGCAAGCTGGCTTTGCGGGCCGGGTAGTAGCCAAAAAACAGCCCCGTGCAAATGGAGAACGTGGCCGCGAGCAATATCACTTTGGCATT
>DAORUL010000169.1:0-3070 GCA_035433165.1 Thermomonas sp.
ACACCATGCGCCTGCGGCACGACGCCGTGCCACTGGATGCCGACCTGCACGAGATCACCGGCGCCGATACCCGTGACCACGAACACCAGCACCACCTTTTGCAGTTGCAACGCTGCATCCAGCAGCAAGCTCCGCTCGATCGCGCCTTGTTGCTGTTGTATCTGGATGAACGGCCACAGCGCGAGATCGCCGACATTCTGGGGATCAGCGAAAGCAACGTCTCCACCAAGATCGGACGCCTCAAGCAGCGCATCCAGCAAACCCTCTGACTGCAATCACCCACATGGACACACGCATGGAACTCGACGACTTCAAATCCGCTTGGCAGATCCTCGACCGCCGCCTGGAACTGGACAACCGGCTCAAGCTGCATGCCTTGCATGAGCGCAGCACCCACAAGGCCCGTCGCGCACTGCGCCCGCTGTTCTGGGGCCAGATCGCACAGATCGTGTTCGCACTTCCGTTTCTCCTGTTTGTCGGCGCGCTGTGGATGCGCCAGCCTGCGCACATCGCCACGATCATTGCCGGCGTACTGGTGCACGCCTATGCCGTGCTGACCATGGTGTGTGCCGGTGTGGTGCTGGGCCAGCTGGGCAAGGTGGACTACAGCAAACCGGTGCTCGATATCCAAAAGCAACTCCTGCGTGCCCGCAGTCTGTATATCCGCAGCGGCATGCTGGCCGGCCTGCCGTGGTGGTTTTTGTGGGTTCCGCTGCTGCAAGTGCTGACCGGGTTGGGACATGTGGACTTGCTCGCCAAGGCACCCGCCCTGGTGTGGAGTGGCTATGCCATCGGCATCGTCGGCCTGTTGGCAACCTACGGGTTCCACCGCTGGGCACGCCGCCCGGAACGGGCCGAATTGGGTCGCAAGATCGATGCCAGCCTGACCGGTGGCAGTCTGCGCAAGGCGCTGGCACAGCTTGAAGAACTGCGGCAGTTCGAACGGGATTGATTGCGCCACGCGACCCTGCGGGTTGGGATGAAAATCCGATCAAGGCCTTGCCGTTCTCACTGCGCGATTGACCCGCACTGCCGTGCTGACCTGCCGTCTGCGTTTACCATGCTTGAACGCAACCGGAAATGCGACAATGACAGTAGTGGTTGTCTTGATGTGTGCCGTGCCGGCGCTATGGGCCATGCTCACGTTCAACCGGCTGGTGCGGCTGCGCAACCAATCGCGCACCGCTTGGGCCGATATCGACGTGCAACTCCAGCGCCGGCACGATCTGGTGCCGCGTTTGGTCGAAGTCGTGAAGGGCTATGCCGCACACGAGCGCGCAACGCTTGCCGCCGTCACCGAGCTGCGTGCACAAGCACAGTCGGCGCATGGCGCAGCCGTGCAAGGGCAGGCCGAAGGCGCGCTATCGCAAGCGCTGGGGCGCTTGATCGCACTCCGCGAAGCCTATCCGGAGTTGAAGGCCAACCGGAATTTCGCGCAGCTGTCGGCGGCACTGGTGGAGGTGGAAGACCATCTGCAATATGCGCGGCGCTTCTACAACGGCGCGGTACGCGACTTCAATGACGGCATCCAGCGTTTTCCGGCCATGCTGATTGCCGGCGCGTTCGGTTTTCGCAGCGCGGAGTTCTTTCAAACCGAGGAGGGTAGCCAGCAGGCGCCAACCGTGGAGCTGGAATGATGAATCATCCATTCGCACGACTTTTGCTATGCCTTGCGGGACTGCTGGCGTTTCCAGCGCTGGCGCAAATCAACCCCAGCAGCGGCAGCGAACGCATCCTGTCGTATGCCATCGACGTCACGGCGCATGCAGACAACACGCTGGATGTCACCGAAACCATTCGCGTGGTTGCGCAGGGTGTCCAGATTCGGCGCGGCCTGTATCGCGATTTTCCGACTCGCTACAAGGACCGCTACGGCAACAACGTGGTGGTCGGGTTCGACGTCACCGGCCTCAAGCGCGACGATCAAGCGGAGCCGTGGTTTACCGAATCCATGTCCAACGGCATTCGGGTGAATTTTGGCAACGATGCTTTCCTGAAAGTGCCGGCGACGTACACCTACACCCTGCGCTATCGCACCAATCGCCAGATCGGTTTTTTCAGCGATCACGATGAGCTGTACTGGAATGCCATCGGCACCGGCTGGGATTTCCCCATCGAGCACGCCAGCGTCAGCGTGCATCTGCCACAGCCCGTGCCGGTGGCCGATATGCAGGCCGAAGGCTATACCGGCACGCAAGGCAGCAAGGGGCAAGGCTATGCTGCCGCCATTCCCGAGCCCGGCGTGGCGCACTGGATGCTGACGCAGCCCCTGATGCCACGCGAAGGGATGACGATAGTACTGCGCTTTCCCAAGGGCATCATTGCCAAACCTTCCGCCGGGCAATACGCGCGCTGGTTCCTGCATGACAACCGCGCCATCCTGCTCGGGCTCGGCACGTTGCTGCTGATGTTCTGCTACTTGCTGCTGAGCTGGTTGCGCGTCGGCCGTGACCCTGACCCTGGCATCATCATCGCCCGCTACACCCCCCCGGCCGGCTATCCGCCTTCAGCGCTGCGCTTCATCCGCAAGATGGCACCCGATGACGCTGGCTTTACGGCGGATCTGGTGGACATGGCGATCAAGGGACTGCTCCACATCTCCAGCGAGCCCAAGCTGCTTGGCACCAAGGAGTGGACGCTGCAACGCACCGAGCTTCCCCCCGGTGACGACCTGCCGAAGCCGCAGCGTGAGTTGCTCCAGTCGCTGTTTGCATCCACCAGGACACTGGCTGTGACACCCGCCAACCGCGAAAAATTGATGCTCGCCAAACTCACCCTGTTCAAATTGCTGGATGCTGCCTACAACGGCCGCATGTTCAAGCGCAACGGCGGCCCCTCGGGCTGGGCGTTTTTGATTGGCCTTGCCGGCATGATCGCGGCCTTCGTGATCGCCAACGGTACCGGCACCGTTGTTCTGATTGTGACCTGCGGCGCGATGCTGATGCTGCTGGTCTGGTTTGGCATCCTGATGGCCGCACCCACCGCGGAAGGCCGCAAGCTGCTGGATGAAGTCGATGGACTGAAGCGCTACCTCAGCGTGGCCGAACGTGATGATCTGGCACGCATGCAG
>DAORUL010000170.1:0-3064 GCA_035433165.1 Thermomonas sp.
TGCCAGCCAGCTGGCGAACTCGTCCTTGCTCACGGCCTTGACCACGATCGGCATGAAGCCATGATCCTTGCCGCACAGCTCGGCGCACTGGCCGCGATAAATACCGGGCTGGTCGATCTGCGCCCATGCCTCATTCACGATCCCCGGCACGGCGTCCTGCTTCCAGCCCAGATCCGGCACCCACCACGAGTGGATCACGTCGTCAGCAGTAATCACGAAGCGGATCTTGGTACCCACCGGCAGTACCAGCACGTTGTCCACATCCAGCAGGTAATGCGGGTCATCCGCGGCCGTGACCACCTTGCCACTCTGGCGCAACTCGTCATGCTTGCGGTTCAAACGGCTGCTGAAGCCGACATCTTCGCCCAGATAGTCGTATTTCCACATCCACTGGTAGCCGGTCACCTTGACCGTCATCGCGGCGTCGCGCACGTCGTACATGCGCAGCAGACCGCTGGTGGCGGGGAATGCCAAGCCGATCAGTATCAAAACAGGAATCGCTGTCCAAATGGCCTCCAGCTTGGTGCTGTGCACGAAACTGGTATCCGGCACCGCGCCCTTGGACTTGCGGAACTTGAAGATGGCCACCGCCATCGCGCCGAACACCAGGATGCCGATCACCACGCAAATCCACAGCACGATCATGTGCGCGTCGTAGGCGGCATGCGCGGTGGGGGTCACCCCTTCCCGCATGTTCAACTGCCATGGGTGCGGATCGGTCGATCCAACGAAATGCGTATGCGCAGCTGCCAGCAGCGGCAGGCAGGTCAGCGCCAAGGCCGCCAATGCCCGCTGTTTGAAACGACCGAATGTCATCACTATTGCGCCCCGTTGCCTGAATGACGGTGCGGCCCCCGGATCGTCAATTGACCCAGATCAACCTCACCTAACCGATGCGATGTTAATGGCGCAGCCCGCAGGCGGCAACCGTGGGCGTGCAAAAAACCGCCACAACGCCCGGTTTATCCGGATGCCGGCGCTGCCCGCAGGCACTAAACTAGGCGGCTTCCCCCTCAGGAATGCCGGTTTTCCCGCGCAATGAATACCCCTGCCAGCCTCTTTGCCTCGCCCGTGCCGATTCTGGCACCGGAGCTGAACCCGCCCGCGTCTGCCCCACGCGCCGCCATTACCGCCGGCTGGATCCGCGACGAAGCCGCACATGTGCGCGAATTGTTGGTGCAGGCCACCCTGCCCGACGCCGACCGCAATGCCGCACAAGCCGTGGCCGCCGATCTGGTGCGCCGGGTCCGCGTGCGTGCCAACAATCAAGGCGTGGTTGAAGCCTTCATGCGCCAGTACGACCTCGGCAGTGAGGAAGGCGTGCTGCTGATGTGCGTGGCCGAAGCGCTGCTGCGCATTCCCGACCAAGCCACCGCCGACGCGCTGATTCGCGACAAATTGGCCGATGCCAACTGGAAGAAACATCTGGGCCAGTCCGATTCGGTGCTGGTCAATGCTTCCACCTGGGGCTTGATGCTGACCGGCAAATTGGTCGATCTGGCCGATGACACCAAGCGCGATGTGCATGGCGCGTTCCAGCGTTTGGTGGGGCGCGCCGGTGAGCCCGTGATCCGGCTGGCGGTGCGCCAAGCGATGAAGATCATGGGCCATCAATTCGTGCTGGGCCGCACGATTGACGAGGCCTTGGCGCGCTCGCGCAAGGGCGACTTCGCCAATTATCGCTATTCCTTCGACATGCTGGGCGAAGGCGCACTGACCACGCAAGATGCGCTGCGCTACCAACAGGCGTACCTGTCCGCCATCCACGCCATCGGCCAGACCGGCCCCAATGGCAGTTTTGCCGGCAGCGATGTGTTTGCCGCGCCCAGCATCTCGGTCAAACTCTCCGCCCTGCATCCGCGCTACGAGCACGCCAAGCGCGCGCGCGTACTCGACGAGCTGGGTGGCCGCCTGCTGGAGCTGACGCAATTGGCGCGCCGCTACGGCATCGGTCTGACCATCGATGCCGAAGAAACCGACCGGCTGGAGCTCTCGCTGGACTTGATTTTTCAGGTCATGGCCGAGCGTTCGCTGAGCGGCTGGAACGGCTTTGGCATCGTGGTGCAGGCCTATCAGAAGCGCGCCCCGTTCGTCATCGACCACATCGCGCAGATGGCCGCGCAATTGAACCGGCGCATCCCCGTGCGGCTGGTCAAGGGCGCGTATTGGGATGCCGAAATCAAGCGTGCGCAAATGGACGGGCAAGCCGGCTATCCACTGTTCACCCGCAAACAAAACACCGATGTTAGCTACTTGGCCAATGCGCGCCGCCTGCTCGATCACGGCAACGCGATCTACCCGATGTTTGCCACCCACAATGCGCAAACGATTGCCAGCGTGCACCGGATGGCGCGGGCAATGCGCAGCCGCCGCGATTTTGAATTCCAGAAACTGCACGGCATGGGCGATGACCTGTATGCCGAAGTGATCCCGGAAAACCGCCTCGACGTGCCTTGCCGGGTGTACGCGCCGGTAGGCAGCCACGAAGACCTGCTGCCGTATCTGGTGCGCCGCCTGCTGGAAAACGGTGCCAATTCCAGCTTCGTCAACCGCATCACCGACGAAACCATCCCGGTGGAAGAGCTCGTGCGCGACCCGGTTGAATTCGTGTCTTCGCTGGAACACATCGCCCATCCCCGCATCCCGCTGCCGGTTGATCTGTACCGCAGCCAACACCAAGATCGAGACAATTCCATGGGTATCAATCTCGCCAACGACGACCAGCTGCGTGACCTTGCCGCTGCCCTCAATACCGCCGGTGCCGGCAGTTGGACGGCCGCGCCCTTGGTGCCGGGCGCACAGGCCGCGGGCGAACAAATCGCGGTGACAAATCCAGCCGACCGCCGTGAAGTGGTGGGCCACTGGCAGCCCAGCGATGCGGCCACTGTCGAGCGGGCACTCGACAATGCCGTGGCCGCACAGCCGGCATGGGATGCCACCCCGGCCGCCTCCCGGGCGGCCCTGCTGGAACATGCCGCGAGCCTGCTGGAAGCGCGCCTGCCGGCCTATATGGCGATGTGCACCAAGGAAGCCGGCAAGACCTTGAGCGACGGCATCGCCGAAG
>DAORUL010000171.1:0-1791 GCA_035433165.1 Thermomonas sp.
CGCCCGCGTAGAGCACCGTAAATGTGGATGCTGCCATCGGCAAGCACCTCCGCGCCGGCACCCACGGTGCTCAACACGGTGAGGTCGCGCTGCTCGGCGTACACCTGCTGCCCCGAGCGGACCGGCGCGGCCTGAATCAGGCCGGGAGCGCTGCTGCCAGCGGTTGCAGGAGCGGGTGTTGCGACGCTTGGCGAGGAAGCCGCTTGCGTCGCGGCAGATTGCAGGTCTGCAGCCGGTGCGGAGGGTTCGCTGCGCTCATATTGGGCACGGAACTTGGCCAGCAGTGGCAGACCCAGCTGTTGCGACAGGGCGTCGATCTCTTTGGTGCCGTATGCCACTGCCACCGGCAGCACGCCAGCACTGCGCAGGCCATCCACCAGTGCTTGTGCGGCGGCGTGCGAGGGTGGGTGGCTGAGGCCGCCAAAATCCAGCACTATCGCGGCGCGAGAAAACAGGTTGGGTGCGCGTTGTACCCGCTCACGCATTTCGGCGACCAGCTGTGCCACATCCAGCGTGCGCACGCGCAGATTCGCAATGCCTACCTGGCCAAATTTCAATTCACCCGCTTGTGCGTAATCAGTCGCTGTACTCATGCATCGGTTCCGGTGGGGCGCACCGCCAAGAGCTGCTGGCGCGGGCGTTGCAGCCAAGCGACATCCGGCAGCGTGTTGCCGTAGGTGTCGCGCACCCAAGGATAGCTGCACAGGGTCTTCATCAGCATCGCAGCGCGGAGACCATCTTGCGTCATCACGTGCTGGCCGATTTCGCGGAACCCGAAGCTGCCATGAAACAGCAGCGCATGATCGGCGCCATGCTCCAGAAAGACTTCGCAGGCCAACTGCGGGTAGCGCAATTCGGCATAGCTTTGGACGTCGGCATACAGCGCCCGGCCGACACCGCCGCCACGTCGACGACTGGCCACCGCGACACGATCGATATAGAAAAAGTCCGGGTAACGCTCGGCAAACCACGCGAAATTGCGGCTGTCGTGTTGCGCGTGCGAACCAAAACCAATCAGGAAGCCGGCAAGTGCGCCATCACGTTCGGCCACGCGGAAGTATTCGGCATGGTCGTACAGCTGCCGCAGCCGGGCGGACTCCAAGGGGAGGATCGCAGGGCCGGCCGCATTATTGAGGGCCAAGACAGAATCCAGCTCGTGCTCGCGCACGTCGCGGATGGCGATCGACATTCCTGAAAACTCCGGTCACTGTTGCAAGGCACCCGCAACGCGGGGCAGACCGGGATTATCGCATGCCTCTCTGGTGCGCGGAGCATGACCTTCGGAGCAAGCCGAACGCGCCGGCAGCGGGTATAACACGGCATGCTTGCCAAAATTTCCCATACCCGATTGCTGCGTTACGCCGGTCTGTTCACCTGGGCCATGGTGGGCCTGCCGCTGCTGTATTTCTGGCTGCGGCCGCAGCCTGCAGCCATCAGCGAGAATATGGCAATGCCCTGGCAGGGCTGGGCGGCTTATTTGGCATTTGGCGGCGGATATCTCTGGCTGACCCGCAATCTGGGCGAGCGCCGCCGCAATCCGGCTGACTATTTGTTGCTGCTCGTGCTGACTGTGGCCGCACTGGGGGTCAGTTACTTCAGCGGCACGGGCATGGGCAGCGTACTGTTGATGGTGGCGGCCTGCGTGCTGCCGTGGCTGCTGCCATTGCCGCTGGGTGTGGTATGGCTGTTGGCCAGTCAGTTGGCGGTGGTGCCGGTGTTTATCCGCTGGCTGGGCTTCCCGCCGTTGGAAGCCTTGATGCAATCGATGCTGTATGCGGGGTTTTCCGGGTT
>DAORUL010000171.1:1891-3055 GCA_035433165.1 Thermomonas sp.
ATGATTCGTGTCTTTCTGGTCGATGATCAGACCTTGGTGCGTCAGGGTATCCGCTCGTTGCTGGCACTGGCCGACGGTATCGAAGTAGTGGCCGAGGCCATTGATGGCCAGCAGGCTGTGGAGCTGATTCCGCAAGTCAAGCCTGATGTGGTGTTGATGGATATGCGCATGCCGATAATGTCGGGCCTGGAGGCGCTGCAGGCACTCGGCCGGGTGGGCGCCTTGCCACCCACGATTATCCTGACCACTTTCGATGACGATGCGCTGGTACTGGCCGGGATCAAGGCGGGTGCCAAAGGCTACATGCTCAAGGATGTCTCGTTGGAGCAATTGGTGGATGCCATCCAGGCCGTCGCCGGCGGTGGCTCACTGGTACAGCCGGCGGTGACCCAGCGCCTGCTGTCTGGGCTGGAGCATATGCGCAACGAGTTTGTCAGCCTGGATCGGCCTGACCCCCTGACCGACCGTGAAACCGAGATCCTGCGGCTGATGGCGTCTGGCTTTTCCAACAAGGAAATTGCCAATTCGCTGGGGGTGGCCGAGGGCACCATCAAAAATCACGTCTCCAATATCCTGTCGAAATTGGGGGTGCGTGACCGTACCCGGGCGGTACTCAAGGCGTTTGAGTTGCAGCTGGTTTAGAGTGAAAGCGCAAATTGGTGCCGTGCATCGCGATTTATGCTGATCAGCCTCTCGCCCAGCGGGGGTTCAGTTTGCTAGGATGGGGGGTCTGTGCGGTATTAGGCCGTACTTGGTTTTCCCCGGAGATTCCTGAATGACTCGTTTGCTCGAGATCCTGATTTCCCTTGCGATCGTCTTTGCGCTGTTTCTGATCGTGGGGGTGATGTTGCCTTCCTCACGTCATTTGACCGAGAAGACCGAAACCAATCGCAAGCTCACCATCGTGTTTGACACGATGAACAGCTTCCGCCGTTTCAAGGATTGGAACCCGCTGGTGCTGCGCGATCCGCGCATGCAATTGTCGCTGTCCGGCCCGGCTGAAGGCGTGGGTGCGAAGCTCGACTACACCTCGCAGGAGCCGCGCCTGGGTAGCGGCTCCTACGAAATCGTGGAGAGCGTGCCGAAGCAGAAGATTGCGATCAACATCAATAACATCGAGCGTGGCGAGAACAAGCGCACGGCGTTTTTCTTCAAGCCGACCGG
>DAORUL010000172.1:0-3037 GCA_035433165.1 Thermomonas sp.
GATACCGGTGACAAAGGGCAATCCCTTGCGGTGCAGAACCTGACGCAGCTCAATGCGGCGTTGGCAACCGCGCAGGATCAGCGCATCCGTGCGCAGGCGCGCTGGCAGCAGGCTTCCGGCGGGGCAATGCCGGCGGATATGATCGGCAATTCCAATATCCGCAATTTGCAGCAGCAAAAGGGTGCGTTGCAGGCGCAGTATCAGCTGAAGCTGCAAACCTTCAAGCCGGACTATCCGGACATGCGCCAGCTCAAGAGCCAGGTGGATGAGCTGGATCGCCAGATCGGGCAGGAAATTGGAGGGGTTCGAGCATCAGTCAAAGCCGAGTACGATGCTGCCGCGAAGCAGGAACAGATGCTGATGGGCCAGATTGCAGCGCTGCGCACGCAGGCGCTGGATGTGGATGGGCGCAGCATTCAGTACAACATTCTGAAGCGCGAAGTGGACACAAACCGTCAGCTCTATGACGGTCTGCTGCAGCGCTACAAGGAAGTGGGCGTTGCCGGTGATGTGCGTTCCAACAACATTTCCATCATCGATCGCGCCGAAGTGCCTGGAGGGCGATTCAAGCCCAGCCTGATCCGGAATCTGGCACTGGGGGTTTTGTTGGGCGCAATGCTGGGTGTGCTGATTGCGTTCCTGCTGGAGTTCTTGGACGACACGCTCAAAACCCCTGAAGACATCGAGCAGAAACTCAAAATGCCGGTGTTGGGTGTGGTGCCCAAGCTGGGTCCGAAGGAGAGCATCGCGGCGGTTGCAAGCAACCCGCAGTCGTCGTTCTCCGAGGCCTATCGCTCGGTACGCACGGCGCTGCAGTTTGCAACGGACCATGGCGTGCCCAAAACGTTGTTGATTTCCAGCAGTGGCCCTGGCGAAGGCAAATCGACCACCGCGCAGGCGTTGGCGCGCAATCTGACCCAGCTTGGCAAGCGTGTCCTGTTGGTAGACGCCGACCTGCGCAATCCTTCCTTGCACAAGGCCTTTGGCCTGCGTGCGGAGCATGGCCTGAGTAGCCTGCTGTCAGGTGCCTGCAGCTTTACCGAGGTGGTACAGCCATCGGGAGAGGAACGTTTGGATTTGATTCTGGCCGGGCCGCTGCCGCCGAACCCTGCCGAGTTGTTGTCCGGTAGCAAACTGATTTCATTGCTCACCGTCGGATCCGAGCGCTATGACCACGTCATCGTTGATGGGCCGCCAGTATTGGGTTTGGCCGATGCGCCGATACTGGCCAATTCGGTGGACAGCACGTTGCTGATGATCTCCAGCGGCAAAACCAAGAGCGGTGCGGCCCAAGCTGCACTGAAACGACTGCTGGCGGCGCGGGCGCGCATCGTCGGTTGTTTGCTGACCAAGTACGATGCGCGTACGGCCGGCTATGGGTATGGCTACGGTTACCAATACGAGTCGTATTACGCCTATGGCAACAAGCCAAGGTTGACCAAGGGCTAATTGATGAGCGGCGCGAATGGGGACGCGCTGGAGTGGGCGGTAGCACTGTTGCATGCGCCGGGTGAACGGCATGCGTTGCGTCAGCGCCCGTTGCCGGATGGGATCACCGAGCTGTTGGGAATAGCCGCGGCAACTTCGCCTGAGTCATTGGCCATTGCGGCCAAACGCTTCGGTGAACCGGAGTCCCGCATGCGTGAAGCCGCCCAGTTCTATGTCCGGGAAATCCTGCTGTTTCCACAGGCAGATGCCTACCGCATCCTGGGTGTCAGCGATGACGCATCGCAGGACGTCATCAAGACCCACCATCGCTTGCTGCAGCGGTGGTTGCATCCCGATCGATTGCAACATGCGGGGGATGCGGTATTTGCAGCGCGGGTGAACGTCGCGTGGCAGCGGCTTCGCAATACCTCGCAGCGTGCTCAATATGATGTCCGCTTGCGCCAAACAGACCATCTGCCTGTGGCACTGGATACCGGTGCTATGCCAGCCGTGCGGGTATGGGTTGCAGAGCCACCACCCGTTCCACCGCTCCATCGTTGGTTACGCCGGCTGCCATTGCTGATGCTGCTGCTGGTGTGTGGTGGCTTGTCCTGGATGGTGTGGCAAGATTGGCGTCGTGAGCCTGAGTCGGCATGGGTCGAACCTGACGTTGCCCCGGTACCCTCGCAAGCGCAGCCGGCAATATCGGGTACGCCTCAGTCAACCACCAAAGTAGCGCATCGCCAGCATGCTGCGCACGCGGCTGCGCGGCCTCCCGTCGTGACTGCGGCGCACGTCAAACCAGGCAAGGCACGCCCTGAGGTGCCTTCGCGCGGATTGGATGAGGCGAGAGTGGCACCCATTCCGATGACAACGACGGCAAGCCCTGTTTCACAGCGCAATCGTCGAGCATCGCAACCCGGAGCGACAGCACCTGCAGTGGTTGCCGACATAACAGTGACAGCACCTGTTGCCGCACCCGCTGCACCGAGCTATGCAGCATTGCCATCACAGGCACAAATTACTGCGGCGCAGCAGGCCGGAGAACAGTTGTTGCGCTATATGCAGCAATTGCAGCGACCGTCGCCGTCGATCTGGAATAGTCCCGAAATCCAGATCTCTGCCGAGCAGATGCGGAAGGCATTGCATGCTGTCGGGTCACCACGTTTTGGTACTGTGCAATGGCGCATTGGCACTGATACCGCAGATCTTGTATCGCGGTTCCCATCGCAACCGGATGGGAGCGGTGGTGGCACGTTCACTGCCGCGCTGCAATGGCGCGAAGGCCGTTGGCTGGTGACGGGGGTAGGGATGGAGCAGGAGCAATGATGAGCGCGGCTCGCAACGTTGTCTTGGTTGTCGTTTCCGTTGCTCTGTTGTTCGCAGCGTGGCGGCTGATCGGGCAGATACTGGCCGAACACAGTGCGATCGATGATCCGATGGCAGCTTTGTCCTGGCGGCCATCGGATCCC
The DNA here is from genome assembly GCA_035433165.1 of Thermomonas sp. GTDB lineage: Bacteria > Pseudomonadota > Gammaproteobacteria > Xanthomonadales > Xanthomonadaceae > Thermomonas. The sequence goes on from DAORUL010000172.1 coordinate 2,901, forward strand.
GTAGCGCTCTTGCAGCTCACCGAGCAGCAACGCACCAGGCAGGATCCTGCGTCGGCTGCGCAGACAGCAAGCCAATTGCTGGCACACGAGCCATTGCGTGGGCAGGCATTTCGAGAATTGGGGATGATCTCCGATCA
>DAORUL010000173.1:0-2976 GCA_035433165.1 Thermomonas sp.
GCCTCATCCAAACATTGCTTCAACGCGCGCTTGGCAATCCCCGGATCCACCAACACCGGTACTGCGCCGCGCTTGAATAGCGCAAACATCAGCAAGAAAAACTCCGGGGTGGGCCGCACCATCACCACCACCCGGCTGCCGCGCGCGATGCCGCGCTTGCCCAGCCCTGCGGCTATGGCATCGCTGCGTGCATCCAGCTGGGCGTAGCTCAGGACTCTGGAATAGCGCCCCAAACGCCCCGGCGTGCGCATTGCCGCTTGCCTAGGCGTGGCCTGCGCCAATCGCGGCAGCGCGGCGGCGATATTCCGGGTAACCGTAGGTGACATCTGCTGCATGGTTGCATGATCGCTGCAGATTGTCGCTCAATTGCGTCGAAAACACTTGCATGCGGCGCGAGTTCGGCAAAAAATCGCGCCCTGTTCCCGTCACTGGCCGCACAAGGTTCGGCTTTCCATGCATCCCTGCCTGACTTGCGGTGCCTGTTGCGCGTACTTCCGGGTCAGCTTTCATTGGTCCGAAGCCGACCCTGCGTTGGGTGGTGTGGTGCCGCCGGAGCTGACCGAGACTCTGCGTACCCACGAGCGCGTGATGCGTGGCACCTCGCAAGCGCAACCGCGCTGCATCGCACTGGACGCCGACATCGGCCGCACTAGCCGCTGCACGATCCACGACCGGCGACCATCGGTTTGTGCGTTGGTGCCCGCCAGTTGGGAGTTTGGTGCCGCCAGCGCACAGTGCGACAAGGCGCGGCTTGCGCATGGCCTGGCGGTATTGACCCCAGACGACTGGGTGGGCGTGAACGAATCCGAGAAAAACCCGATGCCGCAGCTTTGACTCAGCGCGCTGCATTCACAACGGATTGGCATCCAGAAATTGCCGAATTGCCGGCACCAGCACTGCGTGCTTGTCTTCCATCACGTAGTGGCCGGCATCGTCGAACTCACGCACCCGTGCACGCGGCAGCGCACGCCGGAAGCCGGCCAAAAAATGTTTGTCGAACACGAAATCGCGCAGCCCCCAGCCGATGAACACCGGCCGGTCGGCATAGCTTGCCAGCGCCTGTGCGCTGGCCTGCACCACAGGCATGGCGCGATCCCCCGCGTGCAGGGGAATGTCCTGCATGAAGCGCAGGGTGGAAATCGCCTTGTCCCAGCCGCTGTACACGCCGGCATACGCCGCACGCACGTCCTTGGGCAGCGCCCGCACCGTGCCGAAGCGCGCCGCGCCGCGTGCAAACAAATTGAAGCGGCGAATCAGCCAGCCGCCCAGACGCGAGTCGCGCCCCATCGCCAGCCGCAGCGGAAACCGCTTGCTGCTGGGCAGCGGGAAGGCAGCGGTATTGGTAATCACCAGCCGCTTGATCCGCGCCGGGTCACGCAGCGCCCAGCCAAACCCGATCATCCCGCCCCAGTCGTGCACCGCAAGCGTCACCGGCCCGGTGATGCCCAGATGCGCGAGCAATGCATCCACATCCTCAATCCGCGACTGCAAGGTGTAGTCGTACTGCGGCGATGCTGAAGGTGCGTCATCGGGCTTGTCACTCAGGCCCATGCCCACGTGGTCGGGCACGATGCAGCGGTACTTGTCGGATAGGGCCGTGACCAAATGCCGCCAGTAATAACTCCACGACGGATTGCCGTGCAGCATGACGATGACCTCGCCATCACGCGGCCCCTCATCAAGGAAGGACATGCTGATGCCGGGGCGCACGGCAAAGCGCTGCGGCGTAAATGGATAATCTGGAAATTGCATCGGCGTACTGTCATTGGCGCGAACCTTGCTTCGGTTCGCGGTTACCAGAGTCGGCTTACCACTCCACTTCCGCCATCGAACAGTTCAGGCCGGAGCCGATCCCCAGCAGGGCAATGCGGCTGCCTTTTTTCAGGCGGCCCATTTCGCGCAACTTGCTCAGCACAATCGGCACGCTGGCCGGGCCGATGTTGCCGTGTTCACCAAAAATCGTCATGACTTTCTTGGGGTCAATGCCCATTGCCTTGGTAAACGCGGCGGTGTGCACTTTGCTGACCTGATGGATGACGTATTCGTCCAGCTCGGAGGCCACCCAGCCCAGCTTCTGCTTGGCCACATCAAACGTCTTGGTGGCCAGCTTGACGCCTTCGATCAACAGCATGCGGGTATCGGTGATCATGCCGTCGAGGTTGCCACGGCAGAGCTTGTTCCACTCGGTGGCCGCACGCGTCACGCCGCCCTTGTAGCGTGGTGCGCCGGGGGCCAGTTCGGCGCGCGCCAAGACCATTGCGGCGGCACCGGAACCCAGGGTGAGGGTGGCCAGCTCGTTGCGGAAATCATCCTCGGTGACGTCGTCGCGCAACATGCGCTCCAGCGTTTTTTCATAGGCAAGGTTGGCGGTTTCGCCATCCACGATCAGTGCGTAGTCAATCTCGCCACGCTCGATCATGCGACTGGCGATGTCCATGCCGTTGATGAAAGCAAGGCACGCATTGGCCACATCGAAATTCTGGCAGGTATCGGGCAGACCGAGGTTGCCACTGACAATGGATGCCGTTGAGGGCTCCAGATAATCGCGGCTGACCGAAGTATTGACCAGCAGGCCCACCTTGTTCGGGTCGATGCCGGCATCGCCTAGGGCTTTCACGCCGGCCAGGGTGGCGGCATCCGAGGCCAATACTTCGCCATCCCACAAGCGTCGTGCATGGATGCCGGCAATATCACCGAGCACGTCGATCTTGATCCCCAGCCGATCCAGCGTGGGCTTCAGACGCAGGTTGATCTCATCCGAACTCAAGCGACGCGGGGCGTCGATATGGGCCAGACCGGCAATGGCAACACGTTGAAACAGCATGGGCGGACACTCGCACAGGCACCAACGCGGTGCCGGAACCGCACAGGATAGCGTGTTTCACAACCATACGCTTACGTATTGAAATTTTGTGCGGCCCGTCAACATCGGCTCTGACTGCCTCAGTTGCAGCGCCACATCGCCCAGCGCTGTTC
>DAORUL010000174.1:0-2952 GCA_035433165.1 Thermomonas sp.
CCGGGATCGTCAGCGGCGAAGGCGGCATGTCCGTGGCCTCCGCACACGCCGGCTACACCTTCGGCTTCTATGCCTTGGTCGGTGCTGGCGCGTTGCTGTTCCTGATTGCGCCGCTGATCCAGCGCTGGATGCACGGCGTGAAGTAAGTCTTGCGCCGTCAGGGCAGACGCAAACGGCGGCCTTCGGGCCGCCGTTTTGCATTGCAAAGGCGCAACGCTCAGGCGGCGATGATGACCTCAATTCCCAGTGCGTGCAGGCCAGCATCTGCGTGGTTCGCCATCCAGCGCAGCGCCTTCAACGCCGGCTACGGATCCTGCAGCGCGGTTTCGCCTTCTGCGCGCAATTCCAGCTCATCCAGCCGGTCCAGCAGGCGAAACAGCAGCGTGCGTTCGGTCGCATCCATATCGCCCAGCAACTGGCGCTCAAACCCCAGCGCCAGCGGCACGATCTGGTCGTAGATCGCATGGCCGGCTTCGGACAGCCGCAATACCGAACGCCGACGGTCATCGTCATCAAACGCACGTAGCAGCCTCCCGGAGTCCAGTAACTTGGCCACCGCGCGGCTGACCGCGACCTTGTCCATTGCCGTGCGTTGCGCAACTTGGTTGGCCGACAGGTCCGGGTAACGCCCCAGTACCGCCATCACCCGCCACTCCGTCACGCCCAATGCAAAGCGCTGCGAATAGGCGCGGGCAATCGCGTCGGAGGTGCGATTGGACAGCACGCTGAGGCGGTAGGGCAGGAAATTCTGGAGTTCCAATTGGGCGTGGTTGGGCATGATCGGGCGTGAGATTGAGAGGGGCACTTGAGATGGTTGCAATTGCAACTATAGAATGCAGAATCCTAGCGGCGAGACCACCACCATGAGTGCACACCCCAATCTTGGCATGCAGCCGACCACGTTTGAAAACCCGATGGGCATTGATGGGTTTGAATTCGTCGAATATTCCGCTCCGCAGGATCAATTGGGCTATCTGCACGACTACTTCCGCAAGATGGGCTTCACCCCGGTGGCGCGCCACAAGACCCGCCCGATTCACACCTATCGCCAAGGCGATTGCACCTTTTTGATCAACGAAGATCCCGACTCCTTCGCCGCGCGTTTTGCCGCGCAGCACGGGCCATCGGCCTGCGGCTTTGCGATCCGCTTCAACAAACTGGCCGAGTGGGTGCGCGTGCAGGCGCTGAAAAACGGCGCGGAAGCTTTCGATGCCAAGGATGAATTGAGCAAGGCGGTGGCCGCGCCGGTGATCAAGGGTATTGGCGGCTGCATGTTGTATCTGGTGGACCGCTACGACAGCGTGGGCACCATCCACGACCCGGATTACGAATGGCTGCCCGGCGCGGAAAAAATGCCCACGGGCTTCGGCCTGACCTTCATCGACCATCTGACCCACAACCTGTTCCAAGGCAACATGGCCAAGTGGTCGGATTATTACGAGCGCCTGTTCAACTTCCGCGAAATTCGCTACTTCGACATCAAGGGGGCCAAGACCGGCCTGTTGTCACGGGCGATGACCGCGCCGGATGGCATGGTGCGCATTCCGCTGAATGAATCGTCCGACCCCAAATCGCAGATCAACGAATATCTGGGCCAGTACAACGGCGAGGGCATCCAGCACATCGCCTGTTTCACCGATGACATCTACACCACGGTGGAAAAAATGCGCGCCGCCGGGGTCGAATTTCTCGACACCCCGGAGACCTATTTCGATGTGGTCGATCAACGCATTCCCGGCCACGGCGAAGACCTGCCGCGCCTGCGCAAGAACAGCATCCTGATCGACGCCGACCCGGAAACCAAAAAGCGTCTGCTGCTGCAAATTTTCACCCAAAATGCCCTGGGTCCGATCTTCTTCGAGATCATCCAGCGCAAGGGCAATGAAGGCTTTGGCGAAGGCAATTTCCAGGCCTTGTTTGAAAGCATCGAGCGCGACCAGATGCGTCGCGGCGTGTTGTAAGGAGCCTGCAGCCCATGACCCTTCAAGGCACCGGCTACCAAACCGGGTTTGGCAATGAATTTGCCAGCGAAGCCATCCCCGGCGCATTGCCGATTGGCCGCAACTCGCCGCAGCAGGTGGCGCACGGGCTGTATGCCGAGCAGCTGACCGGCAGCGCGTTCACCGCGCCACGCCACGCCAACCGCCGCAGTTGGCTGTATCGCATCCGTCCGGCGGCGATGCATGGCAAGTTTGAATTGCTGCAACAAGGCGCATTCCACAACGATTTCGGCAGCGGCCCGGCGACCCCGGAAAAGCTGCGTTGGAACCCGTTGCCAGCACCGCCAGCCGGCGTGGACTTTCTGGATGGTCTCTACACCGTGGCCGGCAATGGCAGCCCGGAAGCGGCAGTGGGCGTGGGTATCCACCTGTATGCGGCGAATGCCGACATGCACGGCCGCTGGTTCTGCAATGCCGATGGCGAGTTGATGTTGGTGCCGCAATCCGGGCGCTTGCATATTGAAACCGAGCTGGGCGTGCTGGACGTGGAGCCGCAGGAAATTGCGGTGCTGCCTCGCGGCGTGCGCTTCCGTGTGAGCTTGCCGGATGGGCAGGCCACAGGCTATGTGTGCGAGAACTTCGGCGCACTGTTCAAACTGCCGGATCTGGGCCCGATTGGCAGCAATGGGTTGGCCAATGCACGTGATTTCTTGACCCCGAATGCGGCGTATGAAGATGTGGAAGGCAACTTCAGCCTGATCACCAAATTCCAAGGGCATCTGTGGCGCGCCGACATCGACCACAGCCCGCTGGATGTGGTGGCGTGGCACGGCAATTACGCGCCGTACAAATATGATCTGCGCCGCTTCAACGTGATCGGCTCGATCAGCTACGACCACCCCGACCCGTCGATCTTCCTGGTGCTGCATTCGCCCAGCGATACCCCCGGCACCAGCAATGTCGATTTCGCGATCTTCGCGCCACGGGTGCTGGCCATGCAGGACACCTTCCG
>DAORUL010000175.1:0-2936 GCA_035433165.1 Thermomonas sp.
TTGCTTTGCCATATAACTCTTGCGCAGCAAAAATCGGTCGCCACTTTTCCACACTACTGTCGCTACCGATATAGCGGGATTTCAGCACTTGCCAGCGTGCGTACGAAGCCGGCGACACCACCTCTTGCAGTTTCTTGTCGTCCGGATTGTTGCGCGCACCTAGTAGCTTGGGTAACAGCAACATGCCCTTGAACCAGCCCACATCCACCTTGAAGCCAGCATATGGCGCACGGATTACTTCTTGTGCTTGCGCCAACACGCGATCGACCTGTGCGGATTGCCACTGCATCTTTGCAGGCAATGGACTGAGCGTCCCGAGGATATACAAATCGTGATTGTCCTTGCGTACGATCCACATGCCTGGGCCGGGTTGCTCGCCCTCTACCACCACGGTGGCTTCGGTGCGGATGCCGTCATTGGGCACCGACTGCGGCGCTGACGCTGATGGTGTTGGCTGCGCTTGTTGCGCGTGCAGCGGGGTCAAACTCAATGCCACCAGCAATGCCACAGCCAATCCGGAAACTCGCATCCTGCCTATCCTTGTGCAATGGGAAGGGCACAGTGTGACGGCAGTCAATGATAGATTTCTCGCTGCCCGCTGAATAATGGAAATTGAACAAGCGCTTGCAGTGGTACGGCCTGCGCAGGATGCTAATCACCTCGCCTTTGGGAGAACAGCGATGGCCATCCGTATGGTGCGACTGGGAACGCCACGCGCAGCGGGCGAAGGTCTGCGGATCGGCACCGTACGCCGCCCGCCACGCGGGGTTCCCAAGGCCGAATTTTCCAAGCGCGATTTTTACGATACTTGGTTGCCCACGGTAGCCCCCAGTCAAGCGGTAATGGACATCGCGCACGCCGCCAAAACAGATAAGGACTGGGCCAATTTCTTCAAACACTACCGCAGCGAAATGAAGCGCCCGGACGCCGCGCATGCCATCGCGCTATTGGCAGCACTGTCGCACAGCACCAACTTCAGCGTGGGCTGCTATTGCGAACTGGAGGCACATTGCCACCGCCACGAGCTACGCAAACTGCTGCTGGAGGCGGGTGCGGAGATGATTGCGCAGGCGATCAATCCTGCGAACGCTTGACCGCCTGCTTGCTTGCACTGGCGGCATCTGCAATCCGCCACAAGTAAACACTGGCATAGCTGCGATACGGGCCCCAGCATTCGCCACGCGCGGCCAACGCTTTCGGGGTGGGCATCGCGTCCAGTTTGTCTATCGTTTGCGCACCTTTGCGTATACCCAAATCATCAATCGGCAATACGTCGGGCCGCCCCAACCGGAACATCAGCATCATTTCCACCGTCCAACGGCCGATACCACGAATGGGCAGCAAGGCCGCCACGATGGCGTCATCGTCCATGTGTCCCATTTGCCGCAGGGTGGGGATCTGACCCGCCTCTTCGCGCCTGGCCAGATCACGCAAGGCCAAGGCCTTGTTGCCGGAGACACCACAACCGCGCAGCGTTGCATCATCAATCCGCGCCAGCGTGTCGCAATGAAAACGATCGCTGCTGATCGCGGTTTCCACCCGGCCCACAATCGTCGCAGCCGCCTTGCCACTCAGTTGCTGATACAAAATGGCGCGCGCCAGCGCATCCACTGGATCGAACGGTTGTTGCCAACGCGGATCGGCTTCAATCAATGGCAGTTTGCGCAGCCACGCACCCAATTTGCGGTCGCGCTTGCACAGGTGCGCAAACGCCGCCCCGGTGTCAAACCCACGTGCCTGCTTGGGCATTGGTCAGCCCCGCAGCCGGTCATAGGCATGCAGCAACCAACCACTGATCACCAGTCCACCGCCAAACGGGGCCAAGGCCGGTGTCAGCCCCAGCAGCGCCGTCGCCAACAAGCTGCCGCTGAACAGCAACACGCCCAGCAACATCATGACCAATGCCAGCAAGCTGGTGGGGCGTTGCGCCAACGGTGCCAGCGCGGTCAGCGCCACCCCATGCAGGAACGCAAACACCGCTGCCTGCAACAGCCGCGCACTGGCATCAGGCGCCGCCGCATGAAAGGCATACGCGCACATGGCTACGGACAATCCCGCCATCAAGCTGCCGATGGCGGCAAGGTAGCGGCGATACACAACAAAACTGGGCGTCGAGAGGCTGTTCATGCCCGCATTGTGCCAAGTTCGGACACCGCACATGCAAACGCCGCGTCAATGCGCGGCGTTTGCGGGAACAATCGGCAGGTGAACTTACTTGACCGGCCAGTACACGTCGAACTGACCATTCTCGGTGAACGCGTTGGCAATCCCAGACTTGTAGTCTTCGTAGGCGCGATCCTTGACTTCATATCCATGCGTCGCCGCCCAAGCGCGCAGAGCATTCCGAGTGTTTTCCAGCTCGGCCATGTAGCCGGTGTACGAAGCCACGGCAACCTTGCCGGCCGGCGCCTGCACAAACTTCACCGGGCCTTGCACGACCACATTGCCGGTGCCCGACTTCTTGCGCACCACTTGCACCACGTCGAAGGTGTACTTCTCGCGTCCCATGTCAGTGGTGACGATACGTAGCGGGCCGACCGCCTCCACGCCGGAATTGGCTTCCAGGGTACGCTTGATCCACTCGGCGTTGGAGGTGATCGAGGCTTGGATCTGTGCGTTGCCGCGATCGACCTGACCTGCACTCACCACCAGCATGTCTTCAGCCGGGCGATCCACCACCTTCGGGGTGCCCATCTTGAAGCCGGGCGCTGCGTAGTCGATATTCGGCACCGAGGTCAGCACGCCGACCAAACGCGACAAGCCCATCTTCATGTCATCGCCGATATGGCGCGTCACGTACAGGCCCGCATAGCGACCCAGCAGGTTCCAACCGTAGTCCACGTCATACGTCTGGGTGATTTCGACGTTACGGTTGTTGCGGCCGGTCGGCTTGAAGAAAAACGCCGTGCGCTTGTTCTCGCCACGCTCGATGTTAT
>DAORUL010000176.1:0-2910 GCA_035433165.1 Thermomonas sp.
GTTTTGCCAGCCATGTACTGGAATCTTCCGGCGATTTGCGCGGGGTGCAAGAGCTGCTCGGCCATGCCGATATTTCCACCACCCAGATCTATACCCATCTGGATTTCCAGCACCTGGCCAAGGTGTATGACGCCGCGCATCCGCGTGCCAAGCGCAAGCGTTGATGAGGTCTCAGGGCAGGCCGCGGATGCCGCCGAATGGGCGGTTGGCTTGCAAGACATGCCAACTGTCGATCTGCAATGTGCAATCGTATCGGACATCCAATCCGCGCCGGTGTACTGCTGCCACGAAGGCCCGATAGCGATCCTCAATCTGCTCGCCCCAACGCAACACCTCGGGGGCATGGGGATGAATGCGGCGTTGATATAGCGCTTGCGCAAGGTGCACGATCGCGCAGCTTTCGGACAGACGCAGGCACAGGTCGTAATCGGCTGCATCCGGGAAATCATCGCGATACCCGCCTGCAGCGCGGTAGGCAGTGCTGCGCAGCAAACGCAGTGGCCCGGTCATGCAGTCCAGCAGCAGTGCTTCGGGGGAATAGGGCAACTCGCATAGCGGGCCAGCACCCAGCGCGCGGCCCTGTGCATCAATCAACACATGCCGGCTATAGGCCATGCCGGCGTCGGGATGTTGCAACAGCAGCGCATGCAACGCAGCCAACGCATTGGCGTCGAGCACATCATTACCATCCAGCACACAGAGCAGATCACTGGTGCAGTGGCTGGTCGCGGCATGCTGTGCAAGTGCCGCACTGGCAAGTACGGGTTGCACATGCATGCGCGGATCACCACGCACAAGCGCCAATGCACGCTGCTGCGCGGTCGCATCGGCGGGACACAGGATGGCTTGCCAATCGGCAAATGTCTGTGCTTGCAGGCTGCCCAGCGCCTGCGGCAGGAACGCGGCATCTGCATGCACGGGGATCACTACGGTGATGGCCGCACTCATGCCTGCGGCTCCACGCCGGGTTTGGGCTTCAGCACATGGCGGGCGCGAATGCCCAATGACAGCGCATGACTGGCCGCCATGCCGCGCCGTTGCAGTGCCCGTTCGCTGGCGGCAAACGTGGCGCGGATTTGTCGCAGGCGCTGACTGCACGACAACGAATCATGCCGAATGCGGTAGCGATACAGCGGTTGCGGAAGATGCCCGATGCTGCAAGTTTCAGACAAGCGCAGGCACAAATCGTAATCGGCAGCATCATCTGCATCGGCATCCACACCACCAATCGCACGATAGGCCTCGGTGCGAATCAAGCGGAACTGATAGGTCATGAAGTGGACCAGCAATTGGCGCGCGGAGTAGGGTGTATTGCAGCGCGTGCCCGGTCCCAGCAAAGCGCCGTTCTCGTTGATTTCGACATATTGCGAATACGCCATCCCGAGCTGTGGATGTGCGCGCAGGAACGCGTGCATTGAAGAAAGCGCGGCCGGCTCCAGAATGTCGTCACTGTCCAGCACACCCAAAAACCCTCCACGCGCCTGCGCGAAGGCTGCCGCCAGCGCCGCCGGGTTGCCACGGTTGCAGCCTTCGCCCAGCACTCGAAACCGCGCATCACGCGCGGCATAGGCCGCGGCAATCCGGCCACTGCCATCGCTGGAACCGTCATCCCACAACAGCCCTTCCCAATGGGGGTAGTCCTGTGCCAGCAAACTGTCCAGCGCCGCCGGCAGGTAGCGGGCGGTGTTGTAAATCGGTACCGCAATGCTGATCAAGGGCGAGTGCATGGCTGAAATCTTCGGGCAATGGGGGCGCTTGAAGCCGGGATGGCCGTCCCCACATTGTCTTCTCAACGGAGAAAACGATGGATCCCAGCCAGAACCCCACGGTATTTCATGCCACCACGATTGTCTCGGTGCGCCGAGGCGGACAAGTGGTGATTGCCGGTGATGGTCAGGTCACGCTTGGCCACACGGTGATGAAGGCCAATGCGCGCAAGGTACGCCGGCTAGGCAAAGACGGCCGCGTGTTGGCGGGCTTTGCCGGGGCCGCTGCCGATGCCTTCACCTTGTTTGAATTGTTCGAGGCCAAGCTGGAAAAGCACGGCCAATTGACCCGTGCCGCGGTGGAGATGGCCAAGGATTGGCGCACCGAGCGCCGCTTTGGCAAGCTCGAAGCCTTGCTGGCGGTGGCCGATGCCGACACCTCGCTGATCATCAGCGGCACCGGCGATGTGATTGAGCCGGAAGATGGGCTGATTGCGATTGGTTCGGGCGGCATGTACGCACTATCTGCTGCGCGCGCGCTGCTGGCGCATACCGAACTCGAGGCCAAGGCCATTGCCACCGAAGCGCTGAAGATTGCCGGCGATATTTGCATCTACACCAATCAGAACATCGTGGTGGAAGCGCTGTAATGCCCTGCCGGCGATATGCCGGGGGCAGACCGATCAACAAAGCGTGTATCGGGGAGCGACTTGATCGGTCTGCCCCTGGTGTATCGCCTCAAGGAACCACGCCATGACCGACTCCTCCTCCATGACCCCGCGCGAGATCGTTGCCGAACTCGACCGCCACATCATCGGCCAGCATGCCGCCAAGCGCGCCGTGGCGATTGCCCTGCGCAACCGCTGGCGGCGGGCACAGCTTGCGCCTGAGCTGCGCAATGAAGTGATGCCGAAAAACATTTTGATGATCGGCCCCACCGGTGTTGGCAAAACCGAAATTGCACGCCGGCTGGCCACGCTGGCCAACGCGCCGTTCGTGAAGGTGGAAGCCACGCGCTTTACCGAAGTCGGTTATGTCGGCAAGGACGTCGAACAAATCATCCGCGACCTTGCCGATACCGCCGTCAAACTGTACCGCGCACAGGCCCGTGCCAAGGTGCGCACGCAGGCCGAAGAGCGCGCTGAAGATCGCATCCTTGACGCCCTGCTGCCCAAGCGCGAAACCGCGCCGGGCTTTGGCTTCA
>DAORUL010000177.1:0-2901 GCA_035433165.1 Thermomonas sp.
GTAGCGGAATGAAGCTGCGCCCCGACAAGCCCGCCGCCGCCATGCTGCGATCCAGCAAAAACGCGGCGCGCGGCAGATAACCGGATTCTTCCAGTGCCAGAATGAATGCAAACAACACCAGAATCTGCGGCAGAAAGACAATCACCCCGCCGGTGCCGGCGATGATGCCGTCCACCAACAAACTGCGCAGCGGGCCTTCCGGCATCCATGCGGCAACCGTTGCACCTAACCACGTGGTGGCGACTTCAATCCCATCCATCATCGGTGTGGCCCAGGCATACACCGCCTGGAAAATCAAAAACATCACCACACCCAGCGCCAACAACCCAAACACCGGGTGCAGCAGCCAGCGGTCCAGCGCATCGTCGATTTCGGCGGTGCGGCGCGGCATCGTCACCGCCAACGTCAACAAGCGGCGCGCTTCTTCATGCAAAGCCTCGTCCACGCACGCGGCGTGCATCTCCTGCTCCACCAGGTGCACGCTTTCCAGTTGCTCCAGCAATGCGCGCGCACCGTCGCGGCGCACTGCCACGGTCTCCACGACAGGCACGCCCAATTCACGCTGCAAGGTGGCCACATCAATGCTGATCCCGCGCTTATGGGCGGCATCCATCATGTTCAGCGCCACCACCATCGGCCGCCCCAGCGCGCGCAACTCCAACGCAAAGCGCAAATGCAGGCGCAAGTTGGTCGCATCCACCACACAGACCAACAAATCCGGCGCGGCTTCGCCAGGGTAGAACCCGCGGATCAAATCGCGGGTAACCGCTTCATCCAGACTCGCCGCTTGCAGGCTGTAGGCACCCGGCAAATCCAGTACCGAGTAGCTGCGCCCGGACGGCGCAATCAGCCGGCCTTCCTTGCGCTCAACCGTCACACCGGCGTAATTGGCCACTTTTTGCCGGCTGCCGGTGAGCAGGTTGAACAAGGCGGTTTTGCCGCAATTGGGGTTGCCCACCAATGCAATGCGCGCATGCGGCGCGCTGGCCAGCGTCGCTGCGGGAGTCATGCCGTTGCCGCTCCCGCAGCGCGCAAGCGTACCCGCGCAGCTTCGACCCGGCGCAGTGCAAAGCGGGTAAACCCCACCTGCACCAATAACGGTTCCCCACCCAGCGGGCCGGCAGCGACCACTTCCACCGCCTCCCCACGCACAAACCCCAGTTCGCGCAGACGGCGCGCCACAGGATCATTCGGAGTGCGCTCTTCCACCGTTTCGACAACAGCCGGCTTACGTCGCGGAAGTTCGCTCAACAACATCGGGGGGTACGCCGACAAATGGGAATTGTTCTCAATTCTACCACTGCCGCCTGCCGTTATCATGTGCAGCTACACCATGGATTGGGGAATCCGCGCATGAGTACCGCAATGCAACTGCACCGCGACGGCGGCGTCGCCCGCCTGCGCATGACCCGCGCACAGGTGCATAACGCCTTTGATGATGGCCTGATTGCCGATCTCACCGCCGCACTGGCCCGGATTGCCGACGATGCCCACGTGCGCGTGCTGGTCCTGGAAGCCGAGGGCGCATCGTTTTCCGCGGGTGCGGATTTGAATTGGATGCGCGGCATGGCCGCCGCCAGCGAGGACGCCAATCGCCAGGATTCACTGGCGCTGGCGCAGCTGATGCGCACCTTGGACGAGTTGCCCAAGCCCACCATCGCCCGTGTACAAGGGGCAGCGTTTGGCGGTGGCGTGGGCTTGGTGGCCTGCTGTGATATCGCTATTGGCGTGTCGGATGCCAAATTTGGCCTGACCGAAAGCAAGCTGGGCCTGCTGCCCGCAGTGATTTCGCCGTATGTCATCACTGCCATCGGTGCGCGACAGGCGCGCCGCTATTTCGCCACCGCCGAAATTTTCGATGCCGCGGAAGCCCTGCGCATCGGCCTGCTGCATCAAGTGGTGGCGGCCGATGCGCTGGATGCCGCCGTGCAGCGCCAAATCGATCTGCTGCTCAAAGCCGGCCCGGTGGCTGCCGCCAGCGCCAAGACCTTGATCCGCGAGGTCTGCACCCATCACGACGGCAGCCGCCACGACACCGACAACGCCGCCCTGATCGCCCGCCTGCGGGTCTCGCCCGAAGGCCAGGAAGGCCTGTCTGCCTTTCTCGACAAGCGCAAGCCCAGCTGGGCACAACACCAAGAGAACACACACTGATGTTCCACACCATCCTGATCGCCAATCGTGGCGAAATCGCCTGCCGCGTGATCCGCACCGCACGCAAGTTGGGTATCCGCACCGTGGCGGTGTTTTCCGAAGCCGATGCCGATGCGCAACATGTGCGGTTGGCCGATGAAGCGCATTGCATCGGCGGGCCGCGCCCGCAAGACAGCTATCTGCGCGGCGATGCCATTTTGGACGTGGCGAAAAAAACCGGCGCGCAGGCCATCCATCCCGGTTATGGCTTCCTGTCCGAAAACGCCGAGTTTGCCGATGCCGTGCAAGCGGCCGGTCTTGCGTTCATCGGCCCCTCCGGCAGCTCGATGCGCAAGATGGGCAGCAAGGCCGGGGCCAAGGATTTGATGGCAGCGGCCGGCGTCCCGGTGGTGCCGGGCTATACCGGCGAAGACCAATCCCCCGACCTGCTGCAAGGCGAAGCCGACCGCATTGGCTACCCGCTGATGATCAAGGCCGCGCACGGTGGCGGCGGCAAGGGGATGCGCATCGTGCGCAGCGCCGAAGAATTTTTGCCCAATCTGGAAAGCTGCCAGCGCGAAGCCAAAAACGCCTTCGGTCGTGACCGCGTGTTGCTGGAACGCTATATCGAACATCCGCGGCATATCGAAATCCAGATTTTTGGCGACAGCTTTGGCGCTGCGATTCATTTGGGCGAACGCGAGTGTTCGGCGCAGCGGCGCTACCAAAAAGTATTGGAAGAATCGCCATCGCCGTTCCTCACGCCCG
>DAORUL010000178.1:0-2854 GCA_035433165.1 Thermomonas sp.
CGGTGATTGGCTTAGTCGCCGACCTTGAGCTTGCCGCCTTTGCCCAGCCCGCCTTCCACTTCCTGCGGCCGGTAGTCGCGCATCGCGCGCACCAGGTTGTTGTAGGCATTGGCGAACGCGGCCGCCAGCGCCTTGCCTTCCGGGGTGCTGGTGTAGCCGCCCAGACCGCCGAAACCAGAGCCACCGCCACCGCCGAAGCCCAAACCGAAATCGGTCTTGGTGGCATTACCCTGTGCCACACCGATCTGCACGCCGGAGCGGTTGTCGATCATGGTCAGCATGGTTTCCGCCTTCTTGAACTTCAGGCCGCCGGCAATCGCACCCACGGCGCCCCACTTGCCACCAAACGAGCCAATCACGCCGCCAATGCCGCCGGCATTGCTTTGCGAGAAATTGATGCTGGGGTTCATGGTGTAGTCGGCAGCGACCATCTGGCCTTTGCCGAAGTTGCTGCCTTCGCGCAGTTCGCCGCTATCCATCAGCGCACGCTCCTGCATCATGTTCTTCATGGCGCG
Organism: Thermomonas sp.; assembly: GCA_035433165.1. Taxonomy (GTDB): domain Bacteria; phylum Pseudomonadota; class Gammaproteobacteria; order Xanthomonadales; family Xanthomonadaceae; genus Thermomonas. Next base: position 516 of record DAORUL010000178.1, read on the forward strand.
ACCGCGTTCCACCACCACGAAGCAGTTGGATTGCTGGATCAACATGCGGATCACCGGAATGGTGGAGGGCAGCCGCAAATCCGAGGTCAGGTAGCGGTACCAGTCACCGTCCTGTTCTTCCACCACTGCAATCGTACCCATCGACTGATCACAATGCTCAAGATTGAGACCAGCTCCCTGCGAATTGGCACCCGCAGCCGCACCTTGCGGGTCATTTTTTTTCTTGCTGAACTGGGCTTGGGCCGGCGTACTGGCAACCGCCAGTGCCAGGGCCAACGAGGAGAGCGCAATTGCGGTCTTGATCATGGTGATGTCCTGAAGCGAGAGTTTGGGGATTCGAGTTGGGCGCAGTGTATGCCAGCTTCGGCTCAGCCGTTCCAAGCGGGCAAGCGGCGACGTACCAGCGTCATCTTGGGAACAACGTAATCGGGCAGTCCATCCCGGACATACGGGGGGTAGGCTTCCCCCGCAATCAGCGGTGACAGGTAGCGCCGTGCAGCGGTGGTGATGCCGTAGCCATCCTTGCGGATAAAGCCCTTGGGCATGGTTTTTTCTTGATTGGCAATGCGTGAAAGCGGGGCGATGTCGATATGCCAGTGGTACGGCGCATCGGCATCGCGCACGATCACCGGCATCACCGCGTTTTGCCCGTTCAGCGCGCACTCCACCGCCGCCCGACCTACCGCCAGCGCCTGTTCCAGATCGGTCTTGCTGGCCAGATGCCGCGCCGAGCGCTGCAGGTAGTCGGGCAGCGCCCAGTGCACCTTGTGGCCCAGCACGTCTTTCACCCGCCCGGCCAGATGCGAGGCCACGCCGCCCAATTGGGTATGCCCGAAACTGTCCTTGCCGCCGCCGGCATCGGCCACGAAGCGGCCATCGGTGGTGCGGATGCCCTCGCTGGCCACCACCACGCAATAGCCCACGCGGTTGACGATGGCGGCCACCTTCGCCATGAAATCGGCTTCGTCAAACACGCGCTCGGGGAACAGAATCAGATGCGGGGCATCGTCTTTGCCCGCGCCTGCCAGGCCTGCCGCTGCCGCCAGCCAACCGGCGTGGCGACCCATGGCTTCATACACGAACACCTTGGTGGAGGTTTCCGCCATCGCCGCCACATCCAGCGCGCATTCGCGCACCGACACGGCGGTGTATTTGGCAGCCGAGCCAAATCCCGGGCAGCAGTCGGTGACGGCCAAATCGTTGTCCACGGTCTTGGGCACGCCGACGCAGGTCAGTGGGTAGCCGAATTCGGCGGCCAGTTGCGAGACTTTCAGCGCGGTATCGGCCGAATCATTGCCGCCGTTGTACAAGAACCAGCGGATGTCGTGGGCCTTGAAGACGTCCAGCAAGCGCGCGTACTTGGCGCGGTCTTCGGCCAGCGATTTCAATTTCAAGCGGCAACTGCCGAATGCACCGCCCGGCGTGTGCGCCAGCCCTTTGATCTCGGCACTGGTCAGGGCGGAGGTGTCGAACAACTCCTCGCGCAGCGCACCCAGGATGCCGTTGCGCGCGGCCAACACGCGCACCTTTTTGGCGCGCGCCGTTTGCAGTACGGCGGAGGCGGTGGCGTTGATGACGGCGGTGACGCCGCCGCTTTGGGCATACAGCAAATGACCTGCGGACATCGGGATTCCTTGGCATTGGCAACAGTAACAGCGGCCAAATGCAGTAAGCTGGCCGGGTTTGGCGCAAAATGCAGTCTAGCGCTGTCTAATCAGACAATTCACGAGACAATTCTGGAGTAAATCGATGCGATTGGTTCTGTTGGGGGCACCCGGATCCGGCAAGGGCACCCAGGCAACGCGATTGAAGGAGCACCTGCAGGTGCCGCATATTTCCACGGGCGATTTGTTGCGCGCCGAAGTGGCCGCGGGCAGTCCGCTGGGCCTGCAAGCCAAGGAAGTGATGGCGCGTGGCGATTTGGTCAGTGACGACATCCTGCTGGGGATGCTGAAAGACCGCCTCTCGCGCGAGGACACCCGGGCGGGTTTCATCCTTGATGGCTATCCGCGCAATCTGGAGCAGGCTGCGGCGCTGGATGCCTTGCTGGCAGGTCTTGGTCAAAAGTTTGATGCCGCCGTGCAATTGGTGGTCGATAACGAGCAGATCATCGAGCGTCTGGCCGGCCGTGCCAAGGCCGAAGGTCGTTCCGACGATACCCCCGAATCGGTGCGGCATCGCTTGAACGTGTATGACGAAAAAACCGCGCCGGTGGTGGATTTTTATCGCCAGCATGGCCAGCTCACCGTGGTGGATGGCGTGGGTGCGCTGGACGAGGTGTTCACCCGGATTGTGGAAGCCATCCAGCGCGGGCATGCGGTTGGCTGAGTATTGCCGGG
>DAORUL010000179.1:0-2817 GCA_035433165.1 Thermomonas sp.
CCGCTGTCCAGCGCATCGGACAGCAGGCGCAGCTGGCGCGCAGTCTTGTCGTGGCGAATGGGCTCGGCCATGCGTGCTTCCGGCGGATTAAGTGGGATGCCGCGATGCAGGGCACGCAGGCGAGGGGTCAGGCGTTCATGATGGGCGCATTATCGCCTGTGCAGATGACAGCTGTCCAAGCGTGATGTCGCGCGCAGGGCGCGCTCCCACGGTATCTGGACCTATGGCGCTTGCGGGAGCGGCCCCCGGCCGCGATAGCCGGTATCCAGAACATATCGCTCTTGTGGAAGCGGCTCCTGGATACCTGCGTGGCCATATCCACCATCACACGCCTGAATCGCAGCCATGGGCTGCTCCTACGGTTGGGAATGGGTGTTCAGCCAGCGCAAGATCGAAGCACGGTTGCGCGCACGCAGCAAGCTGGGGGCCGCAGCTCGCAACTGTGCATGCGTGCTGTTGCGAATGGTCTGGCGAACTTCCAGCAAGGTTGCTGGATGCAAGCTGAGTTCGGTCAGACCAAGCGCCAGCAGCAGTGGCACGAAAGCGGGATCGGCGGCGATTTCCCCGCACACCGTGACTGGAACCCGCCGTCGCAGGCCGGTGCGGATGACATCGTGCAACACCCGCAACACCGCAGGATGCAATGGCGAGTACAACTCGCCCAAGGATTCATTGGTGCGGTCGGCTGCCAGCAGGTATTGCACCAGGTCATTGGTGCCCACCGAGATGAAATCACAGCCACCAATAAAACTTGGCAGCGCCAGTGCCGCCGAAGGCACTTCGATCATCGCCCCCAGCGGAATGTGCGCGGCTACTTCAAGCCCTTCGGCGCGCAACTCTGCCAGTGCCGTATACAGCGCGCTGCGCACCGCCTGCAGCTCTTCGGCAGCAGTCAGCATCGGCACCAGAATGCGGATTGGTCCATAGCCCGACGCCCGACCGATGGCTCGCAGTTGTGCGCGCAGCAATTCCGGGCGTGCCAACGACAGCCGAACCCCGCGCAAACCCAATGCGGGATTGGGTTCATCGCGCAGTGCCAGCCCGGTTTTGTCGGCCTTGTCTGCGCCCAGGTCCAGCGTACGAATGGTGACGGTGCGCCCGGTCATCGCCAAAACCGCATCACGGTAAGCACGGAACTGGGCATCCTCATCCGGCAATACATTGCTGCCCAGGAACAAAAATTCAGTGCGATACAGGCCGACACCAGCTGCGCCTAGAGCATGCGCTTCGCTGACATCATCACGCGATTCGGCATTGGCCCACAGTTTGATGTCGATGCCGTCGCGGGTACGCGACGGTTCACGTCGTAGCCGATTGAGCTGGCGGCGTTCACGCCGCGCTTCGGCCACGCGGGCATGGTGCGCGCGCAGGTCACCGGCATTGGGCTCCAGCACTACCAACCCGGTGCTGCCGTCGATGATCAGCACGTCACCGTCGTTGGCTTTTTGCAGCAGATGCGGGCTGCCCACCACCAATGGCAGATGCAGACTGCGAGCCAGGATGGCGCTGTGCGAGAGGGGGCTGCCACCGGCGGTGACCACGCCGACCACGCCCTGCGATTGCAGCTGTGCCAACTCGGCGGGGGCCACGCTGTCGGTCACCAGAATTTCGCCCGACACGCCTTGCAGTACGGCATGCCGGCTGTGCAGTGCCGCATGCAAACGACCGATGACCTGGTCGATGTCATCGATGCGGCTGCGCAGGTACGCATCGTCCATGCTTTCGAATACCGCGGCTAGACGGTTGCGTTGCAGGCGCAGGGCGTAGTCGGCCGAATAATGGCCGGTGCGAATCAAATCATCAATGCCCGAGAGCAGCTCGGGGTCATCCAGCAACAGCGCATGCAGGTCGATGAATTCACCAACTTCGTGCGCCAAAGCACCGTGCAGGCGGTCGCGCAGATCGCGCATTTCCGCGCGCACAGTGGTCACCGCATCGTGAAAGCGTTGCAGCTCGGCCGCAACCGCCTCGGTCGCGATTTTGGATTCTTCGACATCCAACGCATGCGGCAAACGCACGCGCGCTTGCCCGAGTGCGCAACCGCGCGCGGCAGCGGTCCCGGGCAGCAGGTGGCGCATCAGCTGTCCTCGTCGAAGCGGCGCTCGAACAGCGCGGCCACGGCCTCGGCGGCGGCTTCGGCATCTTCCCCATCCACTTGCAAGATCACCTGCGAGCCGGGGCCGGCGGCCAGCAACATCACGCCCATGATGCTTTTGGCATTGACCTCGCGACCGCGTGCTTCCAGCGTGGCTTGGCAGCGGAAAGCGGACAGCAACTGCACCAGTTTGGCGGTGGCGCGTGCATGCAAGCCCAGACGGTTGTTGATGGTCAGCTCGCGACGAATCATGCGCGGTCTCCGCAACGGGATAGTGCCGGGGTGTGCTCAAGCATCATCGGTAATCGCTCCATTGCGTGCACCTGCGGCAGCCACCGCAGGTAGATCATCCAGATCCAGGTCGGCGTAATTCATCACTCGCAACAGCATTGGCAAGCTCAGTGCAGATACGCGGCGCACCGGTGTCCCCAGGCGCGCCAGGCGCGCTGCAAGATTGCTGGGGGTGGCGCCGTACAAATCGGTCAATACCAGCACGCCACTGCCGCTGTCGACGCGGCGCATCGCGGCGCTGGCTTGTGGCAGCAAACTGTCCGGGTCATCATCGAAGGGAACATCGAAGGCTTCGCAAGCCAGTGGCAAGTTGCGCATGAGACGCAAGGCAACCGCCAGCAAGGTGCTGCCAATGCCTTCATGGGTAATGAGGAGTATGCCGACGGCCATGCTGCAAACTTAACAGACGCAGAGGATGCTGCGAAAGCACA
>DAORUL010000180.1:0-2816 GCA_035433165.1 Thermomonas sp.
TTGTTGGGCTTTCTGTGGGTGGCCCAGTTGTTCCTGACACGGCAATCGCGATCCTATATGCGCGCAGCGTGATTGCGATAAGGCGCGACCTCACTTCAGGAAGGGTTTTGTTTCTTATTCTAAAACGGGCACATGCGTTGCTTCGAAATCCCGGCCATGGGTCTGGGGTTTCCAAACGCCGTAACGCTCCAAGCTCATCAGCTGGAGAAAAAATAGCGGGTGACGTGGAAGAAAACCGGTGCGGCGAAGCTGACCGAATCCATGCGGTCCATCATTCCGCCGTGGCCTTCGATCATGTGGCCCCAGTCCTTGGCGCCGAGGCTACGCTTGACTGCCGACAGCGCCAGCCCGCCGAACACGCCAGCCGCCACGATCAGTGCTGACATCAGCGCGGACTGCGCTGGACTGAACGGCGTGATCCACCAGAGTGCAGTTCCGATCGCCACGGCTGTGAGACCGCCCCCGACAAGTCCTTCGACGGTCTTGGACGGGCTTACCGTTGGCGCCAGCTTGCGCTTGCCGAACAGCTTGCCGAATACGTACTGCATCACGTCACTGATCTGTACGACCAGCATCAGGTACAGCAGCAGCAATGGACCCTGATCTTTGTAGCCTTGCAAGTCGAGCATGAGCAGCGCCGGTGCGTAGCTGATGCAGTAGATCGCGATCATCACGCCCCACTGGATCTTTGTGGTGCGCTCGAGGAAGTTTTCGGTATCTCCACCGAATACGGCAAGCGCGGGCAGCGCGAGGAACGCGTAAACGGGCAGGAAGATTGCGAATAACCCATACCACTGATCGTAGATGAGCCAGTATTGCACCGGGATCAGCACATAGAAGGCAACCACGAGCGGCAGGTGATCGCCGGGGCGGGTCGGTGTCAGCGTAATGAACTCGCGCAATGCGAAGAACGAGATCAGCGCGAATGCCAGCACATTCGCCACCGGACCAAGCAGGAAGCACACCCCCAGCACCGCCACCATCACCCACCACGCGCGCACGCGTGCGTTGAGATTGCGCACGACCTCGGTGTCGCCCTTGCGTTGCTGCAGCCACCAGCCGATCAGCGACGCCAGGGTCAGCAGGGCGACGATACCCCCGAAGACGTACACCAGCTTTTGCGATGCGTTCACAGGCTTGCTCCATCGATCGTGGGCGAGCGCACTCGGGCGCAATCGGCGCTGCCAGCAGAGACAGTCACGCTCGGTTGGATTCGGTCAGTGGGTGGAGAGGATGACTCGTGTGCGCTCATGCCAGCGCCACAACCGCGGCGCGTGCACGATCTAGAAAGATTTCTCGCGGTTCGTTGTCGATTCTCGCGAGCGGCGCACCGAAGCGCACGTTGCAGTAGAGCGGCAGTGGAATCGGCGCACCTTTGGGCATGCTGCGATGCAAGGTGTCGAGATAGACGGGCACCAGATTCAACTCCGGAAACGATTCGGCGAGGCGGAACAAGCCTCCGCGGAATCTCTGCGGCAGGCGCTCGGCGGTGCGCGTGCCCTCGGGGAACAGAACCAGCGAATCGCCGTTTCGCAGCGCTTCGATCACCGGCTCTAGTGGATCGCCATCCCGCTGCTCGCGCCGACGTTCGATCAGCACCGCACGTAAAACCTTGTTTGCGATATAGCCGCGCAGACCGGGCTTGTCCCAGTAATCGCGCGCCGCGACCGCGCGTGTCTGCTTGCGCAAAGCCGGTGCCAGCGCCGACCAGATTGCCAGCGTGTCCAGATGGCTGCTGTGATTGGCAAAATACAGGCATTGCCCACCTGCCGGTTCGACACGCCAGTCGGCGCGCGCGCCGACCAGCAATTTGGTGATGCCGACAAGCATCGCGGCGGCGTAGCGCTCGATCATGCGCGTGCGTGCAACTGTTGCGCGATCGCGCGCAGGCGCAAGGCGCAAGTCAGCGCCGCTCCCGCTGCGATGACCACGAGCGTGACGGGCAGAGCGATCTGCGTGACGGTGGTCCAGTTCTCGATAGGCGCGACCACGCAAGCCGTGCCCATCAGCCACATCCGATGTGGCTTGGCCATTGGGCCCCGGAAATCCTGTGCCAGCCCGAGTGTGCCGCCGAGGGTGCGGATATAGGCCGTCAATGCCGCCAGCAGCGCTGCCAACCAGCCCAGCCAGGCAAAGCCGCAGGCGTAGCCCAAGGCAACCAGAAACAAGCTGTCGGCAATTCGGTCGGGCACTTCGTTGAAGAGCGCTCCCGTGGACGTCTGCCGGCCACCTTCAACTGCGACCATGCCATCGAATAGATTGCACAGCAGGCGCAGCAAGATCGCCAGCGCGCATAGCCACGGCGCCCACGGCCAAGGCAAGCGCAGCAACGCAGCGGCGCCGAGCGCAGCGAAAAGAATGCTCACTAGCGAAATCGAATTGGGAGACGCACCACTTCGTGTCAGCCATGCCGCGAAGCCCTGGATCAGCGCATTGCTGCGCACGGCAATTGGCCTGCGGTCGCGCGAGCTGTGCCCGCTTGATGCTGGGCTATCAGGATCCATGGCATTTCTCTGCATCAAGTTTGTTCGGGAGTGTTGGTTGTCCCGGCGCGAGCGTCAAGTGGGGATGTATTCCCTGTGCACCGCTGCGGCTGTGCAGCCTTTCATCTGCATGGCGAGAGGCAGCATTTGTAAAATAAGCGTACGTGCGTACTTGCGTAAGCAGTCAGGTCTTGAAATGTGCATCGACTCAAGATTCAAGACCCCAGTCTGTGCGTGTGGGTGTCCCGATTGCGTTGCTGTCTTTCGGCAGATTGTGGGTGTCCCGATTGTTGCGCGGTTGTTGGGACAAATTGTGGGTGTCCCGGATGTAGT
>DAORUL010000181.1:0-2813 GCA_035433165.1 Thermomonas sp.
AAATTGCCGGGCCAAAATCGAACATCGCCTTTCTCGAACGCCTGATCCGCCACCCGGCGGTGGTGGAAGGCCGCATCGACACCGGCTATTTGGACCGCCATCTGGATGAATTCCTGAGCCCGGCCACGCTGGATCCGGAATTGGTGTTGGCGGCCACGGTGGTGCATCTGTTGACGCAAGAGGACGCCGCCGACTGCAACGCCGCGCGCACGCCAGACCCCACCTCCCCTTGGGCCAGTGTGGACGGTTGGCGGCTGGGCCATGCCAGCAACCGCCGACTGGCCTTCCTGCACGGTGAGCAACGCATCGAACCACTGGCGCAAGGTCACGCCGGCAACTACCGGATCAGTCTGGGCGAACAGACCTTCGGCATCGCGGGTGCGCGCCTGCAAGGCAATGCACTCAGCCTGCGTATCGACGGCCAAATGCGCCATTTCCGCAGCACCACCCACCCCCGCGTGGTGTTGGTGCACGACGGCCGCCAGCGGCTGCGTTTGCAAGTGGAATCCGTGTATCGTCGGCAAGGGGGGGACGCCATAGCGGCCGAACACCGGATTCGCGCACCGATGCCAGGGCGCGTGGTGTTGGTGCAAGCCAAGCCCGGCGATACGGTCAATGCAGGGGATGTGCTGCTGGTGCTGGAAGCGATGAAGATGGAGTTAGCCCTGAAAGCCCCACGCGCCGGCATCGTGGCCGAGCTGCGTGCGCAAGCGGGTGACTTTGTCGAAGCCGACGCCGTGCTGGCCACGCTGGAGCAATAATCCATGGGGATGCCCACAGCTGTTCGCATCGTCGAAGTGGGGCCGCGTGATGGCCTGCAAAATGAAAAAATCGACATCGGCACCGCGCACAAGATCGAACTGATCAACCGCCTCTCGCAAACCGGGCTGCGCAGCATCGAGGCCACCGCCTTCGTCAGCCCCAAATGGGTGCCGCAGATGGCCGATGCCAGTGATGTGATGGCCGGGATCACCCGCGTCGCCGGTATCCGTTATCCGGTCCTGGTGCCCAACGAAGCCGGCTATGCCCGCGCATTGGCTGCCGGTGCCACCGAAGTGGCGGTGTTCACTGCCGCCTCGGAAGCATTCAATCTGAAAAACACCAATGCCGGCATCGACGAGTCCCTGACCCGCTTTGCCCCCATTCTCGAACGCGCCAAGGTCGACGGCATCCAAGTGCGCGGCTATGTCTCCACCGTGCTGGGCTGCCCGTATCAGGGTGACGTGCCACTGCGCGATGTGGTGCGCGTGGCCAAGGCGCTGCACGCGATGGGCTGCTATGAAATCTCACTGGGCGACACCATCGGTATTGGCACGCCGGCCAAGGCGCGGGCGATGCTGAGTGCGGTGGCCAGTGAAGTCCCGATGCCGGCGCTGGCGATCCATTTCCACGACACCTGGGGGCAAGCACTGGCCAATGTGCTGGCCTGTCTGGAATTGGGCGTGGCGGTGGTGGATGCCGCAGTGTCCGGTGCCGGCGGCTGCCCCTATGCCAAGGGCGCCAGCGGCAATGTGGCCAGCGAAGACGTGGTGTACATGCTGCACGGGTTGGGCATCCACACCGGTATCGACCTTCCCAAACTGGCTGAAACCGGCCGTTGGCTGGCCGGTCTGCTGGGCCGCGAAACCGGCAGCAAGGCAGGCAAGGCGATGGCCGCATGAGTGCCGAAGCACCTGTCGAGCTCGATCAGGATGCACTGCGTAGCGCGCTGCAGCACACCCGTGATGCCCTGGCCCGCGAACAGGCCAACTTTCAAGCCTTGTCCGATGAGGTGCAGCGCGACAAGACCTTGTTTCGCCGCGTGCAGGAACTCGCCCTGATTGGTGGCTGGCAGTGGAATCGCGCCAGTGATGCGCTCTATCTCACCAGTGAAGCGCTGCACATCCTGGGCGCGGCTAGCCCGCCCACCACCATGCTGGCCATGCTGGGGTGCCTGCTGCCGGACGACCGACAGCGCCTGCAGACCACTTTGGCAAGCATCTCCGAAGGCACCGGCTTTGATCTGGAATTGCAAGGCGTGCAAGCCGACAGCACGCCGTTTTGGGTCAGCGTGATTGGCGAGCCGGATCCTCAGGACCCTGCCCATGATCGCTTCAGCGGCACCTTGCAAGACATCACCGATCGCAAGCGCGCAGAAGCCGAGCTCCGCCATCAAGCGCGGACCGACGCGCTGACCGGCCTGCTCAATCGCGATGCCATTCTGGATGTTGTTGCCAGCCAACTGCGCAGCGGTGCCGGTGCCCATCTTGCGCTGCTGTACATCGATCTGGATCGCTTCAAAATCGTCAATGACCTGCTTGGCCACGATGCCGGCGACCAATTGCTGGTGGAAGCCGCCCAACGCATTCGCAGTGCAGTGGGTCACGAGGGGCACATCGCCAGATTTGGTGGCGATGAATTTTTGGTCGCCACCCGCACCGACACCGACCAGGATCACCCGGAGCGTTTGGCGCGAGTCATTCAAGGCGCATTCCTGGTGCCGTTCCGCCTGGGCAAGGATGACTTCAGCGTCACCACCAGTATCGGCATCTCGCGAGGCAGCAGCGACGGCAATACATCCAGGCAATTGATCCAGAATGCGGACGTGGCGATGTACGAAAGCAAGCGTCGCCGGCGCAACGGGTTTCATACCTTTTCACCGGCCTTGGCGCAGCGCCAGCAAGAGCGCCTGCAGACCGAAACCCGCCTGCGTCGCGCGGTTGACAACAACGAATTCCATTTGGTGTACCAGCCGCAGGTGGACTTGCGCAGCGGCCGTATTTTTGCCGCCGAAGCGCTGTTGCGTTGGCACAACCCGGAGCTGGGGCCGATGG
>DAORUL010000182.1:0-2795 GCA_035433165.1 Thermomonas sp.
GCATCCCGGCACCGGTTTTGGCCGACACCGCCAACGCATCTTCGGCAAGCTCCAGCGGCGTGGCCAGCAAATCCAGCTTGTTGTACAGCCACAACACGTGCGGTATGCCAATCAGCGCCGATTCGACCGCCTGTCGCCCCGCCTGTGGATCGCGGGCATCGACCACCACCAGCGCCAAGTCGGCACGCGCAAGCTCGTGTTGTGCACGCCGGATACCTTCGGCCTCGATGGCATCGCTGGCGGTGCGCAGACCCGCGGTATCGACCAACGTCAGCTCCACACCATCGACGTGAATGGTTTCTTGCAGCAGATCGCGGGTGGTGCCGGGGATGTCGGTCACGATCGCACGATCGCGGCCCGCCAAAGCATTGAGGAGCGAGCTTTTGCCCGCGTTCGGTGGCCCCACCAGCACCACATGCAACCCATCACGCAAGGCTTGACCATTGCTGGCAGCAGCCAATAATTGCGCCAGCGTGTCCTGCGCTGCGCGCAGATTGTCCTGCAACACGCGTCCACCCAGCGTATCCAAGGGCTCGTCGGCAAAGTCGATCGCCGCCTCCACGTGTACGCGCAGGGCCAACACCTGCGCCATCAGCGCATCCACCCGCCGTGAAAACACGCCATCCAGTGAGCGTCTGGCAGCGCGCGCCGCACGCACATCTGCCGCAGCGATCAAATCGGCCAGTGCCTCGGCCTGTGCCAGATCCAATTTGCCATTGCCGAATGCCCGTTGGCTGAATTCCCCCGGCTGTGCCTGCCGCGCACCCAGTGCGATGCAGCGGCCCACCAACTCACGCAGCAGAACTTGGCTGCCGTGCGCCTGCAACTCCACCACATCTTCCCCGGTGAAACTGGCCGGCGCGGCAAAATACAAGGCGATGCCATCGTCAAGGGTGTCGCCATTGGCATCGGCAAAACGTGCGTACTGCGCAACGCGTGGAAGCAGGCGACGCCTGCACATCGCCTCACCGATGGCGCGCGCCGCCGGGCCGGACAAGCGCACGATGCCCACGCCACCGGCACCCGGTGCGGTGGCGATGGCGACGATGGTGTCGGTGGTGGGCATGCCTCACGCCTGCGCCGGTACCTCGGCATACCTGCGCGTATTCCACCACTGCTGCGCCAGCCCCAAGGTGCCATTGGTGACCCAGTACAGCACCAGACCGGACGGGAAGAACGCAAACATCACCGCCATCACCAGCGGCATCATTTGCATCATCTTTTGCTGCATCGGATCCATGCCCACCGCCGGGGTCAGGCGTTGGGTCAGGAACATCACTGCGGCATTGAGCAGGGGCAGGATGAAGTACGGGTCTTGCGCGGTCAGATCGTTCACCCAACCCAAAATCCACGGCGCTTGGCGCAGCTCCACCGCTTCCAGCAACACGTAATACAGCGCCAGAAACACCGGCATCTGGATCAACACCGGCAAGCAACCGCCAGCGGGATTGATCTTTTCCTTCTTGTACAGATCCAGCATCGCCATCTGGAACTTCTGCTTGTCTTCGCCGTAGCGTTCCTTGAGCTGGGCGATGCGCGGCTGGAATTTGCGCATCTTCGCCATCGACTTGTACTGCGCAGCCGACAGGGGATACAGCGCCAGCTTGATCAACACCACCAACAACACGATCGCCCAGCCCCAATTGTGGGTGAACTTGTGCAATTGGGTCAGCAGCCAGTGAATGGGTTTGGACAGCACGGTGAACATGCCGTAATCGAGAGCCAGCTCCAGGCCAGGTGCCGTGGCTTCCAGCTTGTCGGCCAGCTTTGGCCCCACCCACAATGTCGCATTGCTTTCAAAGCGTTGTCCAGGTGCCAAGCTCACCTGCGGGCCACGCGCAGCCACTTCATAGGTACGGCCCTTTTCGGCCAAGGTGAACAACGCGGCCTGATCTTTTTGTGGCACCCACGCGGTCAAAAAATAATGCTGCGACAACGCCACCCAGCCACCGGTCACCGTGATGTCCAGCGCGCCGTCCTTGGTGAAATTGGTGTATTTGCGCTTCTTGTATTTGTCGCCAGGGCTGTACCACGCGGCCCCACTCAGGCTGAAGCTTTCCGGATTGGTGAACCCGGCCTTGACCACCGGCGGTACCCGATCGAGCACCCGCGCAATATTGCCGGTCCATGCCACATTGCCAGTATTGACCAACTCGTCGCGCACCTGCAGCGCATAGCTGCCACGCGTCAGGGTGACCGTGCGCTTCAGCTGGATGCCGTTGCCGGCGTTGGCAACGAAGTGCGCGCTTACCGATGTCGCCGCATTGCTCAATGCGAATTCACGGGTTGCATCTTCGGCCACCGGCACCAACGGCGCACCATCCAGCCCACGCCAAATGGATTGGGCCACAAAGAACTGCGCCGGTTGCGGATTGAACAGCACCACCGAAGGGCTGCCGGCGGCGCGGGTCTGGCGGTACTGCAACAACTCGGCCCGCACCACCTCCTGCCCGTTCAATTGCAGATCCAACACATCATTGCGCAAATGTACCAGTGGGCCGGCATTGGCGACGGGACCTACTTGTGCAGGCTGTCCGGCAACCGTGGCCGCTGGCAGGGCATTGGCAGAGGGCACCGCGGTAGCCGCAACCTGTTGCGACGACTGAGGGAGGGTGGCCGACGTTGCAGTGTGCTCATTACCCCACTCGCGCCACAGCAAAAAGGCCACCATCAGCCAGGCCATCAACAGGAAAGTACGGGTCTGATTCATTGGACAGGCTTGCCTGGTTCCACGGCCATGATTGGTGCGGAAGCATCTTGAGGAAGGGAAGGTGCGGGCGGCATTGTGCCCCGCG
>DAORUL010000183.1:0-2750 GCA_035433165.1 Thermomonas sp.
GTGTGCGAGGCACCATTGATTTCATTGGCGGCCAATGCATACAACGTGTCGTTGATCAGGGTGGATTTGCCCGAGCCAGACACACCCGTTACGCAAGTCAATAACCCCGCTGGAATTTCCAAATCCACGTGCTGCAAATTGTTGCCGTGCGCACCCTTGAGCTTGAGCAGCAGTTTGCGGTTGGGCGGATAACGCAGGGCCGGCACGGCAATCGCTTTTTTGCCCGACAAGTATTGCCCGGTCAACGAGCGTGGCGCGTTCAGTACATCGTCCAAGCTACCTTGCGCCACCACTTCACCGCCATGCACGCCGGCACCCGGACCGATGTCCACGATGTGGTCGGCCAGTCGGATCGCATCTTCATCGTGCTCGACCACGATTACCGTATTACCCAAATCACGCAGCCGCGTCAGTGTGCCCAGCAGGCGTTCGTTGTCGCGCTGATGCAGGCCGATGGAGGGCTCGTCCAGCACGTACATCACCCCCACCAAGCCCGCGCCAATTTGTGAAGCCAAGCGGATGCGCTGTGCTTCGCCACCGGATAGCGAATCCGCCTTGCGTTCCAAACTCAGGTAATCCAGCCCCACATCGACCAGGAACCCCAAGCGTTCACGAATTTCCTTGACGATTTTGGTAGCGATTTCACCACGCCAGCCGGGCAGCGACAATGTGTCGAAAAAGCGCAGGCAGGCATCAATCGGCAATACCGCGATTTCAGGCAGCGGCTTGTCGGCCACGAACACATTGCGCGCCTGCCGATTCAAGCGCGCGCCGCCGCACTCGGGGCAGGGCCGTTCGCTGATGTACTTCGAAAGTTCCTCGCGCACCGCCGCACTTTCGGTTTCGCGATAGCGGCGCTCCAGATTCGGCACGATGCCCTCGAATGCATGCTTGCGCTGATGCTTGCTGCCCGATTCGCTGACGTAAGTCAGCGTGATCGCCTCAGTGCCGCTGCCGTGCAAAATGATGTGGCGCGTGGCTTCCGGCAACTCCTGCCACGGCATATCCACATCAAAGCGGTAATGCTTGGCCAACGAGGTGATCATCGAAAAATAATAGGCATTGCGGCGGTCCCAGCCGCGCATCGCACCGGCCGCCAGCGAGAGCTCCGGGTGTGCCACCACCCGCACCGGGTCGAAAAATTGCGCCACACCCAACCCGTCGCAACCGGGGCAGGCGCCGACCGGGGAGTTGAACGAAAACAGGCGCGGCTCCAACTCTGGCAGCGAGTAGTCACACACCGGGCAGGCGTATTTCGAGGAAAACAACAGTGGTTCGCGGGTGGCATCGTCCATCGATTGCACGATGACCATGCCATCGCCCAATTTGAGCGCAGTTTCAAACGACTCCGCCAGCCGTTGGCGAATATCGGCACGCGGCTTGAAGCGGTCGATCACCGCTTCGATGGTGTGTTTCTGTCGAAGTGCCAATGCCGGCACCGCATCGATTTCGTGCAGCACACCGTTCACCCGTACGCGCACATAGCCTTGCGCGCGCAGCTGGTCGAACACGTGCAGGTGTTCGCCCTTGCGCTCGCGCACCACCGGCGCCAACAACATCCAGCGCTGGCTTGCCAGCGTTGCATCGGACTCCATCGCCAGCACTTGGTCCACCATCTGGCTGACCGTCTGCGCTTCCAATGGGAAATGATGGTCCGGGCAACGCGGGCTGCCCACGCGCGCGTACAGCAGGCGCATGTAGTCGTGGATTTCGGTGATCGTGCCCACCGTCGAGCGCGGATTGTGGCTGGTGGATTTCTGCTCGATCGAAATTGCCGGGCTCAAGCCCTCGATATGGTCCAGATCGGGCTTGTCCATCACGCTCAAAAACTGCCGCGCATACGCCGACAGCGATTCCACGTAGCGACGCTGGCCTTCGGCATAAATCGTGTCGAATGCCAGCGACGACTTGCCCGAGCCGGACAATCCGGTGATGACGATCAACTTGTCACGCGGCAAGTCGAGATCGATATTTTTGAGGTTATGCGTCCGTGCGCCGCGTAGGCGGATTGTGTCCAGCGCCATTGCCGTATGTCCTGCCGATGGGGGCGGCCAGCGCTGTGCGCAGGCCAATGGACAAGCGTAGCGAGTGCGGGATTTGCGGGCAAATCGCCTGGTTTGCTTCATTCAGGTGCTTGGTTGACCGTAAGCCGATGAATCCCTTACAATTCCGCTCCTGTCTGCCCGCTGGGCGGCAGGACGTAGCAAAACCATCCAAGCACTACTCAAGAAAAACTACAGAATCGAGAGACCTACCATGTACGCAGTTGTAGTCACCGGCGGTAAGCAATACCGCGTGATGCAGGGCGAAACGCTCCGCGTCGAATTGCTCGAAGCCGAAGCCGGCAGCGAGATCAAGTTGGACAATGTGTTGATGCTCGGCGATGCCGACGGTATCAAGATTGGCGATGCCATCAAGAATGCCGCTGTCACCGCTACCGTGGTTGGCCACGGCCGCGCCGACAAGGTGCGCATCGTCAAGTTCCGTCGCCGCAAGCATCACCGCAAGCAGATGGGTCACCGTCAGCATTACACCGAAATTCAGATCACCGGCATCAACGCCTGATCGTCAGCCTGGAGGATTCAAGCAATGGCACATAAAAAGGCAGGCGGCAGTACCCGTAACGGCCGCGATTCCAACCCGAAGTACCTGGGCGTGAAGATGTATGGCGGCCAGGCGATTGAAGCCGGCAACATCATCGTGCGTCAGCGTGGCACCCAGTTCCACCCGGGCACCGGCGTGGGCCTCGG
>DAORUL010000184.1:0-2732 GCA_035433165.1 Thermomonas sp.
GCCGAAAAAATCAAGGGCGCTGGTGTAGCCGACCTCTTCGTGATGACCCAGGGCGGCGACATCAACAGCATTGCCTTGGGGCGCTTCGGCAGCGAGCCTGCGGCCCAACGCCGGCAGTCCGAATTGCGCGGCAAGGGGTTTCCCGCACAGGTCGCGGCGATTGGTGGCATTCCTGCGCAGGCATGGCTGGATGCGCGGCTGCCGCAGTCGGCGCATCGCGTTGATTTGCTGCGCATTGCCCCCGCACAGCCCCTGGATTGCAGCGCATTGCATTGATTCGGGCGGACAGCCCACGTCGGGCAAGGTAGAATGCGCACCCATGCCGCTTTAGCTCAGCAGGTAGAGCAACCGCCTTGTAAGCGGTAGGTCGTCCGTTCGATTCGGACAAGCGGCACCAGTACGCCCAGCTTGCGCCAGAGCCGCAGGCGGCGCATTCATGGGGTTTGCATATGCAGCGTAGCTATCCGCCGGTGTCCATCTTCGGCGTTCCTACGGATATTGGCGCGTCCAAGCGTGGCGCATCCATGGGGCCAGAAGCGTTGCGCGTGGCGGGTTTGGTGGAAGCCATTGCCGCTCGCGGTGTGGCTGTACGTGACATAGGCGACGTGCAGGGCCCGCGCAATCCGGTCAGCGCGCCGGTGGATGGTTATCGGCATCTGGACGAAGTGACGGCATGGAATCGCGGTGTGTTCGAGCTCAGCTTGCGTGAGCTGCAAGCCGGGCGCATGCCGATCCTGTTGGGCGGCGATCATTGTCTGGCGATTGGTTCCATCGCCGCAGTGGCGGCGCATTGCCGGCAGGTGGGCAAGACCCTGCGCGTGCTGTGGCTGGATGCGCATGCCGATTTCAACACGCGCGAGCTCACCCCCAGCGGCAACATCCACGGCATGCCGGTGGCCTGCTTGTGCGGCATGGGGCCGGCGGCATTGACCCAACTGGGCGGCATCACCCCGGCCATCACCCCGGACCAAGTGCGTCAGATCGGCATCCGTTCGGTGGACCCGGGTGAGAAGCGTTTGGTGCAAGAGCACGGGCTGGATATCTACGACATGCGCTACATCGATGAAGTGGGCATGCGCCGCAGCATGGAAGAAGCGCTGGAAGGTGTGGATGCCAATACCCATCTGCATGTGAGCTTCGATGTGGACATGCTGGATCCGTCGATCGCACCTGGTACCGGCACCCGCGTACCGGGTGGAGTGAACTACCGCGAGGCGCAACTGATCATGGAAATGGTGGCCGATTCCGGGTGCTTGGGCTCGCTGGACCTGGTGGAAGTGAACCCGGCACTGGATCGCCGCAACACGACTGCCAGGCTGGCGGTGGATCTGGTGGAAAGCCTGTTTGGTAAATCGACCTTGATGCGCGATTAATTGCTGCACGGATGCACGTTCACGTGCGGTTTGCCCTGTTGCGCGGTTTAATGTGGCAAGTTTTCATCCCCAACCGTGAGGTAGCCATGAAGCGTCTGTTTGCTCTGCTGTTATTGACCGTGTTCGTCAGCGCCACCTTGACCGCCTGCAATACCGTGAACGGTGCCGGCAAGGACATCAAGAAAGTGGGCGAAAAAATCGAAGGCGCGTCTTCGAAGTAACCCGCAATCGCCCATCGGCCCGCAAGCCGATGGGCAGTTTGCCGATTTCGGTTCCGGTGATCAGCGCGGATCCGGCACGAATCCCTGCGGAAACGCACGCGGCGTGTTGCCGGCATAGCCGCGATAGGGACGGGGAAGGATGCCCATCGCCACCAGCGCATGGGCATCGTCATAGCGCAGCTGGCTGACTTGCTCGGGCCGCGTGCTCATCCGTTGAAACGTGGTTTGCCCTACCGGCGCCCATTCGCGCTGGCCGTGGCCGGTGCCGATCCGCTGCGGCATGGCCTCGGCCGCTGCTGCCCGCATCTGCCCATTGCCGGAGGCTGCCGGTGGCGCCGGTGCTGCGGCCTTGGCCATGCTGTCGCGTGCCTGTTCTTGCACAGACAGCGACGGCGAGTATTGCGGGCGGGGTGGCTGATATTCGCGAAACACCGCGATCCCCACCACGCCCACATTGGCCGGCCGCCCGGTGCGCGCGGCATAACTGTCTGGCAAGTCGGTGAACACGAATTGGGCGATATCGTCCAGCGATTTGCGCCAGCCGGCGATCTCGGTGGATTCCCACGGCCCCAACACATAACCGGCTTGCGATGGCGCGGCGGTCTGCCCACTGACCGCATTCACCCCATCCACCGACAGCACTACCAGCACGCGCTCGCCGGTGGTGTTGGTGAGCCGCACCGCATAGCGATGGCCAGGGGTGCCTGCGATCCAGCGTTGGCCACGGTAGGGGTAGTCGGGCAGGGTCTGGCCATTGTCACGATCCACCACGCCCAAGGCGACGATGTCACGGGCTTGGGCGGGGAGGCTGCACGCGGTGGTGGCGGCAAGGGCAAGTGCGAGGGCAAGTGGACGAAACATGGCGGTCTCCAAGGTTGAGGTCAGCGCGCGGTGGCGTGCGCGGCAATCCAGTCAACGCCCGAGGCGGCAGAGTGGGGTCAAGCACGGTGCGGGTTTGCAGGCCCGGTAGAATGCAGATTGATTTCGTACAGTCATTGCAGCCAGCACATGAGCAAGACCCGCGTCCTAACCGGCATTACCACCTCCGGCACTCCCCACCTTGGCAACTATGTCGGCGCCATTCGTCCGGCGATTGCCGCCGCGCGCGCGGCCGATGCCGAGAGTTTCTATTTCCTCG
>DAORUL010000185.1:0-2679 GCA_035433165.1 Thermomonas sp.
TCATCGTCCTGGGCGAACGCCAGCACCGGGAAATCCGGGCCCACGATGGCCATCGGCCCGTGCTTCACTTCGGCCGACGAAAACGCTTCGGCATGCAGGCCGCAGGTTTCCTTGAATTTCAGCGCCGCTTCCTGTGCGGCAGCCAGCCCCAGGCCGCGCCCCAGCACAAACATCTGCCGTGCCAAGCGCAAACCGGAGACCAGCTCTGACCAATCTTGCGCCCACGCGGCGCGCATCGCGTCGGGCAGGGCATCGACCGCAGCCAGCAGTTTGGCATCGCCACTCCAGCGTGCGGTCAATTGCAGCAATGCGGCCAGCGAGCACAGGTAACTCTTGGTCGCCGCCACGCTGTTTTCGGGGCCGGCATACAGCGGCAGCACGGTGTCGGCGAGTTGCGCCAGCGGCGAATCCACCACGTTCACCAGCGCCACCACATCAGCGCCACCGGCCTTGGCGATTTCCGCATTGCGCAGCAAGTCCGGGCTTTTGCCCGATTGCGAAATGGCGACAAACAGTGCGCCCTGCATGTGCGGCTGCACCGCATACACCGAGCCCACCGACGGCGAGGCCGACGCCGTTACCAGGCCGAGTGCGGTTTCAAACAGATATTTGCCATAGGTGGCGGCGTGGTCGGAACTGCCGCGTGCGCAGGTGACGATGAAGCGCGGCGGCTGCGCGCGCAGGCGTTCCACCAAGGCGTCGATGGTGGCCGCATTGGCGGCAAATTGACGGGCAACGGCGGTGGCCGCTTCGGCGGCCTCGGTGTACATCCAGGTACTGTCGGGGGCGGGCATGGGGGTGTGCTTGATGGGGGGTAAGAGGTCAGGAATTGGGACGCGGCGGCGCGGTCGAACCGCGCACCACCAGTTCCGGGTTGATCCCGGTATTGGCTTGCACGGTCAGTGCTTGCTCGCGGATATCGGCCAGCAGGCGGCGTGCGGCCAGCCGGCCGATGTCTTCGGTGGCCTGCTTGGCGGTGGTCAGGGCGGGCCAGCTCTGTTTGGAGAACGGGCTGTCTTCGAAGCCGGCAATCGACAGGTCATACGGCACATTGAGCCCGCCGGCGCGGGCCGCCGCCAACACCCCGGCAGCGATTTCGTCGTTGCTGCCGAATATCGCCGTGGGCCGCTGCGGCAGTGCCAATAATTTGCGCGCACCCCGGAAGCCGTCGTCGAACGAATAATCGCCCTCCACCACCAGTGCGTCATCCAAAGCGATGCCGTAATCGGTCAGCGCATCGGCATACC
Source organism: Thermomonas sp. (assembly GCA_035433165.1). Taxonomy (GTDB): domain Bacteria; phylum Pseudomonadota; class Gammaproteobacteria; order Xanthomonadales; family Xanthomonadaceae; genus Thermomonas. Next base: position 1,248 of record DAORUL010000185.1, read on the forward strand.
CGTTGTAGCGCTCCCACGATGAGCCGTGGGATTTTCCACCCCACAAAAACCCGATGCGTTGATGGCCCAATTGAATCAAGTGCTCGGTGATGGCGTAGGCGGCGTCGCGGTCATCCACATAGATGCAGGCGCTGCCGTCTTGTGGGTCCTTGGAGGCAGAGACAATCCGCACCAGGCGAATGCCGTGCGCCGTCAGGATCTCCACCAGCGCCTGGTTTTCCGACATCGGCGGGGCCAGCACGATGCCGGCCAGCCGCGCATTGGCCACCAGTTGCACAATCTCGTTGGCCAGCGTGGGCGAGGTGGCATCGCACGGGTGGATCTGCAGGCCGTAGCCGGTGTCGCGGCAGACCGAGAGCACGCCGTTTTGCATCGCGATCACGTAGTACGGATTGGGGTTGTCGTACAGCAACCCGATGGCATAGGACTGCGCGCTGCGCAGACTGCGTGCCGACGGATCCGGTTGGTAGGCCAGCTCGGCGATCGCCTTGCACACCCGTTCGCGGGTGCGCTCGTGCACGCCGGTTTCGTCGTTGATCACCCGCGACACGGTCTTCAGCGAGACCTGTGCGCGCGCGGCAACATCCTTGATGGTGGATTTACGCACGGTGATTCCTCAGCGCCGGCCCACGTTATGGCCGCGTGTGCCGAAATACAAAATGTAGAGGTAGCACGGCACCATCAGCAGCGCGAACACCAGCTGGAAGTGCATGGTTTCTTTCAGGTGCACGAACAATTGCGGGATCACCGCGCCACCGGAAATGCCCATGATCAACAAGGCCGAACCGCGCTCGGTAAAGCGCCCCAGCCCTTGAATGGCCAGCGGGAAAATCGCCGGCCACATCATTGCATTGGCAAAACCCAGTGCCGCCACGCAGGCCACCGAGGCCATCCCGGTGGTGGCATACGCCGCAATCGTCAAGGCAACGCCCAGCAACGAGGAAAACGCCAGATAGCGCGACTGCGAAACGAAGTGTGGAATCACCAGCAAGCCCACCACATAGCCCAGCAACATGCCGAACAACGTGAACGAGGTGAAGAATTTGGTTTGATCCGGCAACAGGCCAAAGCCCGCGCCATAGGTGCCGATGGCATCACCGGCCATCACTTCGGCGCCCACATACATGAAGATGCACAGCGCACCCAGCCACACATGCGGGTACTGCAAGATGCTGGATTTTTTGGATGTGCTTGCGGTTTCCGAATTCACATCCTCCGCGCGCAGCTCCGGCAATGGCGAGAAAAAAATCCCCACCGCAAGCAGCGCCAACAAACCCGCCAATGCCATGTACGGGTCATGCACGCGCGCGGCAAAGTCGTTGAGCAATTGTTCTTTGCCGGCAGCATCGGCACCGGCCACTTGCGCGCTGAGATCGCCCATGCCGTGCATCACCAGGGTACCGATGACGAACGGCGCCGCCATGCCCGCCAA
>DAORUL010000186.1:0-2666 GCA_035433165.1 Thermomonas sp.
GTCAACATCGGCTCTGACTGCCTCAGTTGCAGCGCCACATCGCCCAGCGCTGTTCGCCGTCGCGTGGCGGAGCGAGTGGGCTGATGCGGTTGGCCGCCAACCCAGGGGCCTCGTTGCGCGCCAAGGTCTCCAATTCATCGCGCACCTGGGTGTCATTGCGCTCGTAGAAACCCACTTTATGGGTGATCGACACCACGACCTCGCCACGACTTTCGCACGCAACGGGTGCACGGCTCAGCACCTGCACTTGTTTGGCCCCCGGCGCCAGTTTGACGAAGGTACATGCGGGCAACACCAGTACGGCACAGGACAGCAGGATCGCTCGCATCGCAGGCATCGGATTTCCTCGGCATCGACAAAAGAAAGCCCGCCAAGTGTGGCGGGCTTCCGGTTCCACAGGATGAACGTAATGCTTACTTCTTTAACACCGGCTTGCCGTCGGCATCGAGGACGGTGAGCTCACCCAACTTCAAGCTGCTCACCGGGCCCTGGGTCTTGGACACATCGCCCACGATCACCCACGTCAATGCGTCCGGGTTCAGCGCCTTGGCAGCGGCGTTGACCTGAGCCGGCGTCATCGCTTCGATTTCGGCACTGCGCTTGAACACATAATCATCCGGACGTCCGTACAGCGCATTGCTGGCGATGGTGTTCATCACTGCCGATGCGGTTTCATAGGCACCAGGCAGGGTCAGCGTCATCACCTTTTTCATGCCGGCCACTTCCTCGGCGCTGGCCGGACGCTTGCCGCTGGCGTAGTCACTGATTTCGCGCTGCATTTCCGCCACCGACTCACCGGTCTTGTCGATCTGCACCGGTGCCTGTGCGGTCCACAGGCGTTGCCCCACGGCACCACCGGCACCACTGTGCGCACCGTACGACCAGTGCTTGTCTTCGCGCAGATTCATGTTGAGGCGGGCGGTGAAGTCGCCACCAATCACCATATTGGCCATGTCGTATTGCACAGCCTTGGCATCGGTGCTGGACGGCAGGGTTTCGGCCGCCACGATATTGGCCTGCACGGCACCCGGCTGATCAATCAGGAAGACACGCGGTTTCTGTTGCGCGGCCACCGGCGCGATCGCAACCGACGTGCCCGCCTTGCCGGCGGCCGTCCAATCACCGAAGTTCTTTTCCAGTACCGGCATGATGTCGGCCAGCGTGGTATCGCCCACCACCACCAAAGTGGCGTCCTGCGGACGCAGTGCACTGTCGTGCCACGCCTGGATATCGGCGCGGGTCAGGCCGGCGATTGAGCCTTCGGTACCGCTGCCGGTACGCGGGCTGGCATACGGATGCCCGGCACCAAACACCAGGCCCGGCAACACGCGCTGGACGATGCCGTTGGGCTGCGCTTTTTCCTGCTTGATGCCGGCAATCCACTGACCACGCACGCGGTCGATGTCGGCTTGCTCGAAGCGCGGCTTGCGCAGCATGTCGGCATACAGCGCCACCGACGGTTCCAGATTCTGCTTCAGCGCCGACAAATAGGCGCTGCTGCTATCCAGGCTGGCATTGGCACCGATATTGGCGCCCAGCGACTGCGCACGATCCGCAAACGCCAGCGCATTGAGGTCGCCTGCGCCTTCATCCAGCAAGCTCATGCTGAAGCTGGCCACGCCGGGCTTGCCGGCAGGGTCGGAAGCATAGCCACCACGAAATTCGTAGCTCATCTGCACCACGGGAATGTCGTGCCGCTCGGCCAGAATGACTTTGGTGCCGTTGCGCAAAGCGGCGTGTTGCTGCGTCGGGAACACCAACTTCGGGAAGCTGGTCGGCATCGGTACGCCGGTCTTGCGATCCACCGCGCTGGCAGTGGTCTTGTATTTGGCATCGACCTTCGGTGTATTGAACGGGGTCGGCTTGACGGTGGCTTCTTCCGCGATCGGCACACGCTTGCCCGGGTTCACCACCAAGGTATGGCTGCCCTTGCCTGCACCCAGCCAAGTGTTGCCACTCGCTTTCAGATTGGCCGGGGTGGACTCGGCCAGCGTCTTCAAACTGTCGCGGAAGCAGCCCGGGTTACCCATGAACACCGCGCATTCGGCCAAGGCGTCGGCCTTGCCACCGAAGCCGCCAATACGCTCCACGCCGCGAATCCAACCGGCTTCCACCACGGTGCGATTACGTGCCACTTCGTCAGTGGTCGGGCCGTCCTTGAGCAGCTTGTTCAATTCATCGTCAATGGCCGCTTCCACCTTGGCCACATCCACACCCTGCTTGACCGCTGCCGTGATCATGAAGGTGCTGCTCAGCTGCGAGCCATAGGCACCGGCGCTGACGTTGTCCACCAGCTTGTCCTGATGCACCAAACGGCGATCCAGACGCGAGGATTTGCCTCCGCCCAAAATCTGCGCCAGCAACTGCAAGCGATCCAGATCCGGCGCACCGTATTGCGCCACGTTCCACACCCGATAGATGCGCGATTGCGGCACGGTGTCGGTCATTTCGCTGCGCGAATTGGCGGTATGTGCGGCCACATCCACCTTGGGCTGCGCCATCGTCGGCGTGGCCGGGATGTCACCGAAATATTTGGCCACCTTTTCCTTGGCCGTGGCCAAGTCAATATCACCGGCCAGCACCAACACGGCGTTATTCGGGCCGTACCAGGTCTTGAACCAGGTCTTCACGTCGTCCAGCGAGGCCGCGTTGAGGTCGTTCATCGA
>DAORUL010000187.1:0-2646 GCA_035433165.1 Thermomonas sp.
AACGCAGCGGCTTCGGCCAGAATGTCTTCGACCCATGGCGCTATCTGGATGAGGGGCAGCCCGGGCAGGACTGCAGCACGCGGCCGATCAACCCCGATTTCGTGCTCAACCAGCCGCGTTATCAAGGCGCCAGCGTATTGCTGGCACGCGAAAATTTCGGTTGCGGCTCCAGCCGTGAACACGCCCCGTGGGCATTGGCCGAATACGGCTTTCGCGCCATCCTCGCGCCCAGTTTTGCCGATATTTTCTACAACAACAGTTGCAAAAACGGCCTGCTGCCCATCGTGCTGGACAACGCCGTCATCGACACCCTGTTTACCCAATGCGTCGCCAGCGATGGCTATGCGTTGGGCATTGATCTGGCCACGCAAACCGTCACCCGCCCCGACGGCGTGGCGCACACCTTCAACGTGGATGCCTTCCGCAAGCATTGCCTGCTCAATGGGCTGGACGATATCGGCCTGACCCTGCAAGACCAAGCCGCCATCCAGGCGTTCGAAACCCGCCACCGCAACGCGCAGCCGTGGTTGTTCGCGAGGTAGGGGCGACGGGCTTGTACGGGCGGGTTTCAAACCCGCCCCTGCGGGTCATGCCCCTGCCGGTTGCCGCGATGTCATCAATCCCGCAATTCCAGCACTTGGCAGCCTTGCTGGTGTTTCAGCACGGCGGCGGTGGCGGTGCGGGTGGTGACGGCGTTGCCGGTGGTGGCAAGGTCGGCGGTGAAGATGCCGGCTTCCAGTGCTTGCGATACCGCGTGTTCCACGCACTGCGCTTCTGCTTCCAAGCCCAGTGAGTGGCGCAGCAGCAGGGCGGCGCTGAGGATAGTGGCATACGGGTTGGCGATGCCTTTGCCGGCGATGTCGGGGGCGCTGCCGTGGATGGGTTCGTAGATGCCGACTTTGCCTGCACCCAGCGATGCGGAAGGCAGCAGGCCCAGTGAGCCGGCCAGCATCGAGGCTTCGTCGGTGAGGATGTCGCCGAACATGTTTTCGGTGACGATCACATCGTATTCCCGCGGGCGCGCCAGCAGGTGCATGGCCATCGAATCCACCAGTTGATGTTCCAGTTGCACATCGGGGAATTCATCGCGCACCACGCGGGTGGTGACGTCGCGCCACAGGCGCGAGGTTTCCAGCACGTTGGCTTTGTCCACCGAGGTCAGTTTGCCGTTGCGGCTGCGCGCCAAGGTTGCGGCGTGACGCACCACGCGTTCGATTTCGAAAACGCTGTAGCGGCACAGGTCGGAGGCGTCGCTGGCGCTGCGGGTTTTCTCGCCAAAATAAATGCCGCCGGTGAGTTCACGCACCACCAGCAAGTCCACGCCTTGCAGCAGATGCGGTTTGATTGGCGATGCGCCGAGCGTGGCCGCATGCGGTTTGACCGGACGCAAATTGGAAAACAAGCCCAGCGCTTTGCGGATGGCCAGCAGGCCTTGCTCGGGGCGCACCTTGGCATTGGGGTCTGACCACTTGGGCCCGCCCACGGCGCCCAGCAACACCGCATCGGCGCGTTGCGCGGCGTGCAAGGTGGCATCGGGGAGGGGTGTGCCGGTGGCGTCGATGGCGGCACCACCGATCAACTGTTCGTCGAAATGGAATTCATGGCCGTAGCGTTCGGCCACGCATTGCAATACTTCGACTGCGGCGCTGGTGACTTCCGGGCCGATGCCGTCACCTGGCAAGACAAGAATATGGGCTTTCATGGTGTTCTCTTGAAGATGGATTTGGAAATATCTGGGCAATTTCGATATCGCTCGTCATCCCCGCCTTCGCGGGGATGACGATATCCCGTTAGGCGAACGCCGGGACGCGCTGCATGGCATAGCTGCGCAGCAGACGGTTGGCAACCCCCAGCCATGCAATCGCGGAGGCTTCCAGCACGTCGCGGCTGGTGCCTTGGCCGCTGTACGTTTCACCACTGATGCGTGCGCTGAGGTTGGCTTCGCCACGGGCATCGCGGCCGATGCCCATGCTGTGCACCTCGTAGCTTTCCAGTTCGAAATCCACCCCGGTGGCTTTGGCCAGTGCGGCAAACAGTGCAGCAATCGGGCCGTCGCCGCTGGCATCCTGCTTGACGCGGTGGCCATCGGGATCCGACAGCTCCACATGCGCACGGGTGTGTTGGCCTTCGTCGATCAAACTCATCGAGGCGATGCGCCAGCCGGTATCGCCGTGGTCGCCGGCCACCAACCGCAGCAAGTCGGTATCGCTGACCACATGCTGGGTGTGGGTCAGTGCCTTGGCCTGCGCGATGACCAGATCCAGCTGCGCATCTTCCAACACATAGCCCAGTGCGCGCAGGCGGTCGGCCACCGCTGCGCGGCCACTGTGGCGGCCCAGCACCAGTTGCGAATCCGGCCAGCCCACATCTTGCGGGTGCATGATTTCGTAGGTGTCGCGGTTCTTCAGCATGCCGTGCTGATGGATGCCGGATTCATGCGCAAACGCATTCAATCCAACAATCGCTTTATTGCGTTGCACTTGGATACCGGTGATGCGCGACAGCAGGCGCGAGGTATCCAGCAACTTGGGGGTGATGATGCCGGTGTCCACGCCGTACCAGCCGCTGCGGACCTTGATCGCCATCGCCAGTTCTTCCAGCGCGGCATTGCCGGCGCGTTCGCCGATGCCGTTGATGGTGCACTCC
>DAORUL010000188.1:0-2634 GCA_035433165.1 Thermomonas sp.
AAAACGATGGCGGCAACTTCGCCGGCCCGATGCGCTTGCGCGAGGCGCTGGTGCAGTCCCGCAACCTGGTTTCGGTGCGCCTGCTGGACACCATCGGCGTGGATTATGCACGGCGCTATATCAGCCATTTCGGGTTCGATGAAGCCAGCCTGCCGCCCAATCTGTCGATGTCATTGGGGACCGCCTCGTTGACCCCGATCTCGGTGGCGCGTGGCTACACCGTATTCGCTAACGGCGGCTTCCTGACCACACCTTGGTTCATTGACAGTGTGCGCGATCGCGACGGCAAGGAACTGTTCAAGGAAAGCCCCGCCATCGCCTGTCCCAGCTGCACAGTCGCCGCCACACCCGGGCAAGCTGCTGCACCTGCACCATCAGGCAAAGTGGATGGCTTTGACCTGGGCCCCGCCGGTACTGCTGCGGCCAGCGCGGCGCCGGCGCAGGCGAGCACCGGCAAAGCAGCCACGGCCAGCATGCCTGCAAATACCCTAACGTCCAGCACCCCGGCTGATTCCAGCTCGAAAGTTGCGCCACGTGCGATTGATTCACGGGTAGCGTGGCAGTTGGCCTCGATGATGCGGGATGTAGTCAAGCGTGGCACCGCCACCGCCGCACGAGTACTGAACCGTGATGACGTAGGCGGCAAGACTGGTTCCACCAATGACCACCGCGACGCGTGGTTTTCCGGTTTTGGCGGCCCGTACGTCACCACCGTGTGGGTGGGCCGGGATGACTTCCAGTCACTGGGCTATCGTGAATACGGCGGCAAAGCAGCCCTGCCGATCTGGATCAGCTACATGGCAGTGGCCCTGAAAGACCAACCGCTGCGCCTACCCGATCCACCGGAAGGCATGGTCAAGGTCAGCGTCAGCGCCAGCGGCCGGCTGTTGCCGGGGGTGGAAGGCGGCATCACCGAGTGGGTGAAGGCAGAAGATTTGCAGCGGATGGAAGAAGACACCCTGGCCATACCCGACACCGATACTCAGCCCTCCGAGGAATCTTTCGACATTTTCTGATACTCGAAGATGACGACCTGCCCTGGCTCGGGTACAGTCGGGGCAGGCCGTTGTGCGGGGATCAACGATGTCGACCAGCCATCCACACGCCAAACCGCACGCGCATATCCACGCCCAGACCCGCGTGCGTGAGCGCCGACACCAGCTGGCCACCGAAGCGGCCCGGCTGATGGCGGAAGGCGGCATCCGTGATTTCCACTTGGCCAAACGCAAGGCGGCGCAGCGACTTGGCATCCTTGATGATGCATCCCTGCCGCGCAATCGCGAAATCGAGGACGCCCTGCGCGAGCATCAACGCCTGTTCCTGGGGGATCACCGGCAGGCCGAATTGCAACGCCGGCGCGAAGCGGCCTTGCCGGCGCTGGAATTCTTCCAGCACTTCCAGCCACGGCTGGTGGGGCCAGTGCTGGACGGCACCGCCGATGCCCACTCCCCGGTGAGTTTGCACCTGCACAGCGACGATGCCGATGCCGTGCCCCGCTGGCTGGAAGAGCACCGCATTCCCGCAAGTGCCCGCAGCCATCGGTTACGGCTGGATCACGAGCGCAACATCGATGCGCCGGCGTGGTTATTCAGTGCCGAAGGCCTGGAATTTGACGTGACGGTGTTGCCACAGGACAGCTTGCGGCAAGCGCCGCTTTCAGGGGTTGATGGCAAACCGATGCGACGCATCTCACTTAACCAACTCCGCCTGCTATTGGCAGAGCCTGGGATCACCGGCAATATTGCGGACTTGAAGTAGCCGACCCAGAAAGCAGCCCACCCAGACAAACGCCCCGCACTGCGGGGCGCCTGAGCGTGTCGCGGTGGTGCTGCCTGACTCAGCGCTGCGCGATTCCGACATAGTCGCGGGTCGGGGCGCCGGTATAGACCTGACGCGGACGCCCGATCCGGTTTTCCGGGTCGTTCTGCTGCTCCAGCCAGTGGCTGACCCAGCCGGCAGTACGCGCGATCGCAAACATCACGGTGAACATTTCCACCGGGATCCCCAGCGCCTTGTAGATGATGCCACTGTAGAAATCAACATTCGGGTAGAGCTTGCGCTGTACGAAGTAATCATCCTTCAGCGCCGCTTCTTCCAACTTCATCGCCACGTCCAGCAGCGGATCGTTGACGCCAAGCTCGCCCAGCACTTTGTAGGTCATCTCGCGGATGATCTTGGCGCGTGGATCGAAGTTCTTATAGACGCGATGGCCAAAGCCCATCAGGCGGAAGCCGGATTCCTTGTCCTTGGCCTTGTCCACCGCCGACTGCACATTCTCCGGACGACCGATTTCGCCCAGCATTTTCAGCACCGCCTCATTGGCACCACCATGTGCCGGGCCCCACAGTGCGGCAACGCCTGCGGCAACGCTGACATACGGATTGGCACCGGTGGAGCCGACCAAACGCACGGTGGAGGTTGATGCGTTTTGTTCGTGATCGGCGTGCAGGATGAACAGCAAATCCAGCGCCTTGGCCGCCACCGGGTTCAGCTCCAGCGGCTCGCTGGGCACTTCCATCATCATGTGCAGGAAGCGGGTGGTGTATTCCAGATTGTTACGCGGGTAGCGGATCGGCCAGCCGATCGAATAGCGATGGCAAGCAGCGGCAATCGTCGGGATTTTGGCGATCAGGC
>DAORUL010000189.1:0-2629 GCA_035433165.1 Thermomonas sp.
TTGGCGAAGTGCTGCAACAGATGGGTGTGGCCAGCGACAACGACGCATTGAAGGCACAGATGGTGCTGGCGGGCGGGCCGGTGCATCCCGAGCGCGGCTTTGTGCTGCATGAAGGCGACCGCACCTGGGATTCCAGTTTGGAAGTGGGTAATGGCTTGTATCTGACCACCTCGCGCGATGTGCTGGAAGCGATGGCGCGCGGCGAAGGCCCCACCCAAGCACTGGTGGCATTGGGATGCGCCGGTTGGGGCGCAGGTCAATTGGAACAAGAGCTGGTGGATGACAGCTGGCTGTTGGTGCCCAATCGCCGTGACGTGCTGTTTCAGCTGCCGATGGCATTGCGTTGGCAATCCGCTGCCGGCAGCATTGGCGTTGACTTGCTCAACCACGCCAGCCACAGCGGTCACGCATGAGCGAGCCCGGCACGGCCAGTTTCACCTTGCGTGCCGATGGCACGGTATTGGGGTTCGATGTCGGCGCACGTCGAATCGGGGTTGCTGTTGGCAATGCATTGACCGGCAATGCCACCGCGATTGCGGTCATCGATGTGCATGCGGGCGGCCCGGACTGGCCGCTTTTCGACAAACTCCTGCGCGAATGGCGGCCCGATGGTTTGATCGTGGGTGACCCGATGACCTTGGAAGGCGGTGATCAGCCCGTCCGCAAAGTCGCCAAGGCATTTGCCCAGCAAATCCAGGCCCGCAGCGGTCTGCCAGTGGCAATGATCGACGAACGCAACAGCTCACAAGAAGCCGCCCGCCGCTTTGCCGCCGCCCGCGCCGCCGGTACCCGCAAACGCCGCGATGCGGATGTGCTGGATGCCGTAGCGGCGGCCGTGATTGTTGAGCGCTGGTTGTCTGCATGCACCCGAGATCGACTGTCGTCCCCAAACGATTGAACTGCGGCAAGAGCCGGAGGGCGATGCCGCGGGCAAGATCAGTTTGTCGGTGTCCTGGAATAAAATACGCATTCGCCACCTTTCCTGACGCTGCCCATGAGTCTGCATCGCGACACCAACGGTCAATTTCGCCACTTGCTCGATCTGGAACACCTGCCGGTGGATAGGTTGGATCGCTTGCTGCGCCGCGCCCAAGCTTTTTCCGGTGGTGCGCAGGCACCGCAGGCGCTGGCTGGGGTGGCGGTGTGCACGTTGTTCTTCGAGCCATCCACCCGCACCCGCTTGAGCTTTCAATTGGCGGCGCAGCGATTGGGCGCGCAGATCCTCAATTTCGATGCCTCGACCTCATCGGCGACCAAGGGCGAGACCGATCTGGACACCTTCCGTACCATCCAGGCGATGGGTGTGCGCGGGTTTGTGGTGCGGCATAAACATGATGGCGCGGTGGCGGCGCTGGTGGCGGCAGCCAATCCTGGCGTGGCAGTGATCAATGCCGGCGATGGCCGCAGCCACCATCCCACCCAAGGCCTGCTGGATATGCTGACGCTGCGGCAAGCGCACGGTGACGATTTTTCCAAGCTCAAAGTGGTGATGGTGGGCGACGTGAAGCATTCGCGGGTGGCGCGTAGTGACCTGCATGCGTTGCGTGCGCTGGGTTGTGGCGAAATCCGGGTGTGCGGGCCGGCGGCGTTGTTGCCGGATGACGACACCTTGCACGGCTGCGTCGTCACCGATGATTTCGATGCCGCGCTGGACGGTGTGGACGCCATGATGATGCTGCGCTTGCAACGCGAGCGCATGGCCGAAGGGCTGGTGGATTCGATCGAGCATTACCACCGCGACTATGGGCTGACCAGCCTGCGCGTGCGGCGTGCGGCGGCGAACGCCATCGTGATGCATCCGGGGCCGATGAACCGCGGGGTGGAAATCAGTGACGAGGTGGCTGACGGCGCGCAGTCGCGCATCTTGCAGCAAGTGGCCAACGGCGTGGTGGTGCGAATGGCGGTGCTGGAGTCGGTGCTCAGCGCACCAGAATAAGCGTTGCCAGCCCGAGGAAGGACAAGAACCCCATCACGTCGGTGACGGTGGTCAGGATCACCCCACCGGCCAGGGCCGGATCGAAGCCGAAGCGTTTGACCGTCACCGGCACAAACACGCCCGCCAGCGCAGCCGAGGTGAAGTTGATGGTCAGTGCCAAGGCAATGACCAGCGACAGTTTGGCATCGTGGAACCACGCCAGCACGATCAGCGCCAGCAACAGGCCAATGCCGATGCCGTTGATGATGGCGATGCGCACTTCCTTCCACACCAGCACGCCGATATTGGTGCCACCGATCTGACCCAACGCCAGCCCGCGCACCATGAGCGCGAGAACTTGCGTGCCGGCATTGCCGCCCATGCCGGCCACAATCGGCATCAGCACCGCCAGCGCAACCAGATGCGCGATCGTGTCCTGGAACTGGTTGACCACCGATGAGGCAAGGAAGGCGGTGACCAGATTGATCGTGAGCCACAACATGCGGCGGCGGAATGCGCGCCGCACCGGAGAGAACAGATCCTCGTCCTCGTCCAGGCCGGCGGCCGACATCACCTGGTGTTCGGCTTGCTCGCGAATGATGTCCACCACGTCATCGATGGTGATGCGGCCCAGCAAGATGTTGCTGTCATCGACCACCGGCGCACTGATCCAGTCGTGGTCGGAAAATTGCCGGGCGACTTCCGCCGAGGTTT
>DAORUL010000190.1:0-2616 GCA_035433165.1 Thermomonas sp.
AAAACGATGGCGGCAACTTCGCCGGCCCGATGCGCTTGCGCGAGGCGCTGGTGCAATCGCGCAACCTGGTGTCCGTGCGCCTTCTCGATACCATCGGCGTGGACTACGCACGCCGCTATATCAGCCATTTCGGGTTCGATGAAGCCAGCTTGCCGCCCAATCTGTCGATGTCATTGGGCACCGCCTCGTTGACGCCGATCTCGGTGGCGCGTGGCTACACCGTGTTTGCCAACGGCGGCTTTTTGACCACACCCTGGGTCATCGATAGCGTGCGCGATCGCGATGGCAAGGAACTGTTCAAGGAAAGCCCCGCCATCGCCTGCCCCAGCTGCGCAGTCGCCGCCACACCAGGGCAAGCTGCCACGCCCGCGCAAGCAGGCAAAGTGGACGGGTTTGACTTGGGCCCCGCCGGTACTGCTGCGGCCAGCGCGGCACCTGCGCAGGCGAGCGCTGGCAAAGTCGCCACTGCCCCCATGCCTGCAAACACCCTAACGTCCAGCACCCCGGTTGATTCCAGCTCGAAAGTTGCGCCACGTGCGATTGATCCGCGCGTGGCGTGGCAGTTGGCCTCGATGATGCGGGATGTAGTCAAGCGCGGTACCGCCACCGCCGCACGGGTACTGAACCGCGATGACGTAGGCGGCAAGACCGGCTCCACCAATGACCACCGCGATGCCTGGTTTTCCGGCTTTGGCGGCCAGTACGTCACCACGGTGTGGGTGGGCCGCGATGACTTCCAATCCTTGGGCTACCGCGAATACGGCGGCAAGGCTGCCCTGCCGATCTGGATCAGCTACATGGCGGTGGCGCTGAAAGACCAACCGCTGCGCCTGCCCGATCCGCCGCAAGGCATGGTCAAGGTCAGCGTCAGCCCCAGTGGCCGGCTGTTGCCGGGGGTGGAGGGCGGCATCACCGAGTGGGTGAAAGCCGAAGACTTGCAACGGATGGAAGAAGACACCCTGGCCACGCCCGACACCGATACTCAGCCCTCCGAGGAATCCTTCGACATTTTCTGATACGCGAAGATGACGACCACGCCCTGGCTCGGGTACAGTCGGGGCAGGCCGTTGCGCGGGGATCAACGATGTCGACAAGCCATCCACACGCCAAACCGCACGCGCATACCCACGCCCAGACCCGCGTGCGTGAGCGCCGCCACCAGCTGGCCACCGAAGCGGCCCGGCTGATGGCGGAAGCTGGCATCCGTGATTTCCACTTGGCCAAACGCAAGGCGGCGCAGCGACTGGGCATCCTGGATGATGCATCGCTGCCCCGCAATCGCGAAATCGAGGACGCCCTGCGCGAGCATCAGCGCCTGTTCCTGGGGGATCGCCAGCAGGCCGAATTGCAACGTCGCCGCGAAGCGGCCTTGCCGGCGCTGGAATTCTTCCAGCACTTCCAGCCCCGGCTGGTGGGGGCGGTGCTGGACGGCACCGCCGATGCCCACTCCCCTGTGAGTTTGCACCTGCACAGTGATGATGCCGATGCCGTGCCCCGCTGGCTGGAAGAGCACCGCATCCCCGCAAGTGCCCGCAGCCATCGGTTACGCCTCGATCACGAGCGCGACATCAATGCACCGGCATGGTCATTCAGTGCCGAAGGCCTGGAATTTGACGTGACAGTGTTGCCGCAGGCCAGTGTGCGGCAAGCGCCACTATCAGGGGTCGATGGCAAACCGATGCGACGCTTCTCGCTTAACCAACTTCGCCTGCTGTTGGCAGAAGCCGGAATCACCAGCGACATTGCGAACTCGACGTAGCCCACCCAGACAAACGCCCCGCAGTGCGGGGCGCCTGAGAGTGTCGCGATGGTGCCTGACTCAGCGCTGCGCGATCCCGACATAGTCCCGCGTCGGGGCGCCGGTATAGACCTGACGCGGACGCCCGATCCGGTTTTCCGGATCGTTTTGCTGCTCCAGCCAGTGGCTGACCCAGCCGGCAGTACGCGCGATGGCGAACATCACGGTGAACATTTCCACCGGAATCCCCAGTGCCTTGTAGATGATGCCACTGTAGAAATCGACATTCGGGTAGAGCTTGCGCTGCACGAAGTAATCATCCTTCAGCGCGGCTTCTTCCAACTTCATCGCCACGTCCAGCAGCGGATCGTTGACACCGAGCTCGCCCAGCACTTTGTAGGTCATCTCGCGGATGATCTTCGCGCGCGGGTCGAAGTTCTTGTATACGCGATGGCCAAAGCCCATCAGGCGGAAACCCGACTCCTTGTCCTTGGCCTTATCCACCGCCGACTGCACATTCTCCGGACGACCGATTTCGCCCAGCATTTTCAGCACGGCCTCATTGGCGCCGCCGTGTGCCGGGCCCCACAGTGCGGCCACGCCAGCGGCGACGCTGACATACGGGTTGGCACCGGTGGAGCCAACCAGACGCACGGTGGAGGTGGAGGCGTTCTGCTCGTGATCGGCGTGCAGGATGAACAGCAAATCCAGCGCCTTGGCCGCCACCGGATTCAGCTCCAGCGGCTCGCTGGGCACTTCCATCATCATGTGCAGGAAGCGCGTGGTGTATTCCAGATTGTTGCGCGGGTAGCGGATCGGCCAACCGATCGAATAGCGATGGCAAGCAGCGGCAATCGTCGGGATTTTGGCGATCAGGC
>DAORUL010000191.1:0-2613 GCA_035433165.1 Thermomonas sp.
CGCAGGAAGTGGCCACCATGGATGCGCGCAAAGCATTGAAAATGTTTGAAAAAGTGGAAATTCCCGTGCTCGGTTTGGTGGAAAACATGGCGGCCCACGTGTGCAGCCAGTGCGGGCACAGCGAGCATGTTTTCGGCGCCGGCGGGGCGCAGTGGATGTCGCAACAGTACGCCGTGCCAGTGTTGGGTTCGCTGCCGCTGCAACGCTCGATCCGCGAGCAGGGTGATGCAGGCCACCCGATCGTGGCCGCGCAGCCGGACTCCGCCGCCGCGCAGGCCTACCGGATGACCGCACGCGCCTTGCTGGCGCGCTTGGCGCAACGACCCAAGGTGCGGACCGGGATTGCTGCGGCGTTGATGGGGGCAAGCTGAACCGGCGGCAGAGAGACCGTATTGCAGGCTGATATTTACGTGTGGTAAATTCTTCTCATCTGGTGCCTTAAGGCGTCGTAATTGCGGAGTGCAGGATGCGCAACTATTCATTGGTCGCAACGCTTGTTGCCGCGCTGTGCGCGCTGCCCGCGATGGCACAGTCGCAGTCTAATACCAACAACGATTGGGACAAGATCGTACTGGAACAGGCCAAAGGCAGTGTCATGACCAGCACTGGCGGTGACTATCGCAGCGCATCGGTGGGTGATCTGCTGACGGTTGGCCAGAACATGATGCTGGCTGGCGCGCAACCCGGCGCCAAGCTGGTGTACTACAAGCTGGATGACAAGGGCCACGTGCTGCGCAAATGCGTGCGTGACTACGATCAGGCCAATACCTATGTGGTGGATGCCAGCTGCGTAGGCGCTGCAGCGTGGGCGCATTCGGGTGGAATGAGCGGTGCCAACGTCGGCATTATCGCCGGGGCTGCGCTTGTCGGGGCGGCTTTGATTGGTTCGGAAAAAAACACGCCGATCAGTACCGGGAGGCGTTGAGGCCGCAAGCCTGCAACATCGGTTGACGAGCATCAAGGCAAGCTGTCCAGCTTGCCTTGATGCGTTTAGGGGGCAAGGAAATACATTGACCCGCAGTATTGACCCGGCAAGGAGTTCGTAAGTGTCAATCGATGTCGCGCGCAGGTGGCTGCTGCCGGCGCTGTCAGTGCTGCTGGTGGCGCTGTGGCTGGGCGGCGGGGTGACCCAGGACAGCACATCGATGGACGAGTGCTTGCAATTGCTGGCACTGCCTGTGCTGTGGTTATCGGTGCGGGTTTTGTTGGCCGAGTTTCCAGCGGATCGGCTGTCTCGCTGTGGTATCGCGTTGGCGGTCGCAATCGTTCTGTTGTTGGCCTTGCAGTTGTTGCCGCTGCCGGCACCGATCTGGAACCTGCCTGCGGCCCGCGGTGCCCTGGCGCAGGACTTGCAACAGGCGGGGGTCGATACCTTGCGCCGTCATTGGAGCCTGGCACCGGCCGCCACCGAGCAGGGGTTATGGGCGTTATTGCCGGCCTTGGCGTGTTTCTTCGCGGCAATGACCCTGGCCAAGTCCCAGCGGCGACGCGTGTTGCAGGTTGTGATTGCACTTGCGGCCTGCAATGTCCTGTTTGCATTTTTCCAGGCCGGGTTGCCGTTGGACAGCGGGTTGCGGCTCTATGATTTTGATGCCGGTTTCGGTGGGTTGTTTGCCAATACCAACCATCAGGCAACTGCCTGCATCGTGGGCATGGTGCTGGCGACGGGCCTGGGTGCGGAGACACATTTTCGCGCGCAGCGCGAGGGCGCACACCCGCATGCCGCGTGGGGATACTTCCTGCTGGCGGGCGTGCTTTTGCTGGCCACGCCATTGAGTACCTCGCGTGCAGGCATGGCCATTGCATTGCCGGCCATGGCGTTGGCTTTGCTGCTGAGCGGTGCGGTGCCATTGCGCAGGATGAAACGCAACAAGGCGGCACTGGGGATGGCAGCCGGCATGGTGTTGTTGGTGGTACTTGGAATGCAGGCGGCGTTGGGCTGGATGGCGATTGATCTTGCCGAAGAGCAGCGCCATGTGTTCGCTGAAATCACATTCCGGTTGGGGTTGGCCCATGCACCGCTGGGCAGTGGCGTTGGCAGTTTCGTGCCGTTGTTTGCTGCCGCCAGCCCGCTGCAGATGCAGGAGGCGTATTACGTCAATCATGCGCATAACGAATACGTGCAGTGGTGGCTGGAAACCGGCTGGCCGGGCATGCTGCTGCTGGCTGGCGTGCTCGCGGTACTGGCGGTCGCCGTCAAACGCTTGATGCAACAGCGGGGACGTGGCTCGCAGGCGATATTGGCGGCATCGGCCTGGGTGGCGATCGCCGCAGTCTTGGCGCATTCGTGGGCGGACTATCCCTTGCGCACGCTCAGTTTGATGAGCACTACCGCAGCACTGGCCGGGGTGATGCTGGCGGCGCTTGCGGATATCGGTCAACGTCGGCGCATGCCCGGGAATGCACTCGAACAGGCGGTCCCCACCGCATTCGTCGAGTGAGCGCAGCGCTGGGCAGATGTGGCAACATTCCTTACACTTGCGGGCTTGACCGACGCTAGAAAGCAACCCGCATGAGCATCAAGAGTGACCGTTGGATCCGTCGCATGGCTGAACAGCAGGCCATGATTGAGCCGTATGAGCCGGGTCAGGTGAAGTTTGCCGACAAGAGCGG
>DAORUL010000192.1:0-2611 GCA_035433165.1 Thermomonas sp.
ACCGTGCCGTTATCGTCAATCAATGCAGCCACCGCCAAGCACTACGGCATCGACACCGCCAAGGAAGGGGTTCTGCTGTTGGTGACCGTGCGCGATGCCGCCGGCAATGCACTGAGCCCTGCCGACTTGCAGCTCAGTGCCACCACCAGCGTGTTGCCAGAGCCGCCCAAGCCGCTGTCACTGCGCGCCATTCAAACCGCAGGCATGACCGACTACATCGGCGTGGTGCAGGCCAATGCGCCCGCCAGCGTACAATTCCAGCTGGTGGCCAGACGCGGCACGGATCGCAGCGAAGTGACCACCACGGTCGATCTTCAGCACTAAGCCCGGCACTAAGCCTCGGCACCAAGGGCGCAACGCTGACCCTCAGCGCTGCTGCCATGCGCGGATGATGGGCACTGCCTATCGACAGCTCACGGATACAACATCCGCTGCGACCAACTGCCGTCGGCGGCGCATTCGTGCAGGTGGCGCTCGTGCAGGCGGTATTGCGCGCCGTACCAGAACTCCACCACCCGTGGCTTGATCCGGAATCCACCCCAGCGCGGCGGGCGCGGCACGTCGCGGCCAGCAAACTCGGCGTCGAATTTATCCAACTGCACATCGAAGGTCTCACGCGCATCCAGGGTTTCCGACTGCTGCGATGCCCACGCGCCCAACTGGCTGCCGCGCGGGCGGCTGGCGAAATAGGCATCCGCCTCGGCCGCAGACACGATTTCGACCCCGCCCTCGATGCGCACCTGCACGCCATTGCGCACCCGCGGCCAGTGGAACAACAACGCCGCCTGCGGATTGGCTTGCAGCTCACGCCCCTTGCGCCCATCCAGATGGGTGTAGAACACGAAACCACGCGCATCCCATGTTTTCAGCAACACGACCCGCGCCGACGGCCGGCCCTGCGCATCCGCGCTGGCCACGGTCATGGCCGTGCGGTCGGGTTCGCCAGTGGCCAAGGCCTCGGCAAACAGGGTGGCGAAGGTCGTGAGGATGTCGTCAGGCAGTGTGCTCATGGCGGTATTGTCGCCTGTCCGCATGCTTGGCGCACCCTGCTGTTAGCATGTTGCGATGCAAAAACAGCACATCCTCCTGGTCGGTCCGATGGGCAGCGGCAAAAGCACGCTGGGTGCGGCATTGGCGGCGCGATTGGGGCTTGGCTTCGTGGATGTGGATGCCTGCATCGTGGCGATGGCGGGCATGTCGATCCCGGATATTTTCGCCACCGAAGGCGAAGCCGGCTTTCGTGACCGCGAAGCGCAAGCACTGGCCGATGCGCTCAACCACCCACCCGCGGTGATCGCCACCGGCGGTGGCGCAGTGCTGCGCCAAGCCAACCGTGCCGCAATGCAAGCCGCCGCTTGCGTGGTGTATCTGCATGTCTCGGCGCAAGAACAACTGCGGCGCATCCAAGGGGATCGCAATCGCCCGCTGCTGGGCAGCGACGCCCCCGCGCAGCGGTTGGCCGAATTGCAAAGCCGGCGCGAGCCGCTGTATCGGCAAATCGCCGATCTGGTGATTGACACCAGCGTGCAGACGCCCGAACAACTGGCCGCGGCATTGGTGCTGCGGCTGCACGCCCTCAAGGATCCTCACGCATGAGCAATGCACCGCAAATTGTCGCTGTCGGTGGCAACGCGCCGTATCGCATCCACATTGGCGCGGGCCTGCTGGATGACGGCGCGCTGCTCACCGCCACCCTGCGTGGCCGCCACGCGCTGATCGTCAGTGATGCCAATGTGGCACCGCTGTATGCCAAGCGCGTGGAAGCCGCGCTGCGCACCGCGCACCCCGACTTGCGTATTGCACGCCATGTCATCGATGCCGGCGAAGCGGAAAAAACGCTGGCCAATTTCGGCGGTGTGATCGATGCACTGGCCACCCTGGGCGCCACCCGCGATGCCTGCATCTACGCGCTGGGTGGCGGCGTGATGGGGGATATGGCCGGGTTTGCCGCCGCGTGCTGGATGCGCGGCATTGACGTGGTGCAACTGCCCACCACCTTGCTGGCAATGGTGGATTCTTCGGTCGGTGGCAAGACCGCGGTGGACATTCCGCAGGGCAAGAATCTGGTGGGTGCATTCCATCCGCCGCGCGCGGTGATTGCCGACACCACCACCCTGCGCAGCCTGCCATCCCGCGAGCTGCGCGCCGGCTTGGCCGAAGTCATCAAATACGGCGCGATTGCGGATGCCGAATTCCTGCACTGGCTGGAGGCGCACTGCGATGCCCTGCTGGCCGCCGACGATGCCGCCCTGTCGGCCGCGATTGCGCGTAGCTGCACGCACAAGGCGGCGATCACCGAGCGCGACCCGTTCGAACACGGCGAGCGAGCGTTGCTCAATTTCGGCCATACCTTTGGCCATGCGATCGAGGCCGAGCAAGGCTATGCCCACGGCTTCAACCATGGCGAAGCGGTGGCGGTGGGCATGCTGTTGGCGGCCAAGCTTTCCCGCTTGCTGGGGATGGCCAGCGACGTCGATACCGGCACCCTGCGCAGCCTGCTGCAACGCTTCGGCCTGCCGGTAGAGCTGCCCACCGGGCTGGCACCCGATGCCCTGCTTGCACGCATGCGGCTGGACAAGAAAGCACAAGCCAGCGGCCTGCGCTTCATCCT
>DAORUL010000193.1:0-2610 GCA_035433165.1 Thermomonas sp.
CAAGGCGCACTGGCCGATGTGGTGGGCGTGCACATGAGCTTCTGGGTGGGTGTGGCCTGTTTTGCCTACCTGGCGTTCTATGCGCTGCGCGCATCCAGCCTGCTGCACAAACAAGGGATTGACCTGGACCAGCTGGCGGCACAAAGCAGGCATTGAATCCTGTCGCCCTGCCCCGCGCACAGCAACGGCAGCCTGCGCTGCCGTTGCTGTTTCAGTGGTTGCCGCGGTCAGTACTGCGGCTTGAGCTCAAACTCTTTCGGCGGCTCGGCGCCCAGCAAGTTCTTCACGAAATAATCCCAGCGCCGGCGCATCACGTAATAGCTGTCCGCACCGTAGCCGTGCCGCGCCTTGGGCAACAGCAGCAGGTCGAAATCCTTGTTTGCCTTGATCAATGCATCCACCACCAATAGCGTGGTTTGCGGCGGCACGTTGTCATCCATCAGGCCGTGCAGCAGGAACAATTTGCCTTTCAGATTTTTCGCGATCGAAGCGTTGTCCTGCCCGCTGTAATTGGTCTTGCCTTCGCCTTTGTCTTCCAGCAGGCCGTGGTAGCGCTCACCCCAATCGTCTTCATAGCTCAGATTGTCGTGATTGCCCGATTCGGCAATCCCCACTTTGTACACATCGGGGTAGGTGAACATCGCCGTTGCGGTGGCATTGCCGCCACCGGAATGACCCCAGATGCCGGCGCGACTGGTGTCGATCCATGGATAGCGCTCACCCAGTTGCTTCAACGCGGCCACCTGATCAGGCAGGGTATTGTCGATCATGTTGCCGTAATAGGCGTCCTGGAACGCCTTGCTGCGCAGCGGCGTACCCATGCCGTCCACCGCAATCACGATGAAGCCCAGCTCGGCCAATGCCTGGTGGTCACCGTGGGCCGGCACGAAGCTGCGCGAACGAATCGAACCCACCTGCGGACCTGGATAGATGTAGGTGATGATCGGGTACTTCTTTTTGGCATCGAAATTCGATGGCTTGAACATTTGCCCGTAAATATCGGTTTTGCCGTCGCGAGCTTTTACCGCAAACGATTCCGGTGCCACCCAGCCGGCGGCTTTCAGACGGGTGAGGTCGGCATGCGCGAGTGCTTTCACCTGCTTGCCATTGCCATCACGCACAACTGCTGTCGGTGCGGTGTCGATCTTCGAATACACATCGACAAAATACTTGCCATCCTCCGAAGGCGTGATGCTGTGATTGGCATCCTCGGGCGTCAGCAACTGCACTGCACCGGCATCCAGCCCCACCTTGTAGTAATGCACGAAGTACGGGTCACCCGGCTCGCGACCCACGCCACTGAACCACAGCGTGCGTGAGGCTTGATCCAGATAGCCGATTTTGGTGGCATTCCAATCACCGCTGGTGAGCTGGCGCTTTTCTTTGCCCGTGCTCAAGTCATGCAAGTACAGATGGCCCCAATTGCTTTTTTGCGAGAACCACAAAAACTCGTTGCTCTCGGGCAAGTACCGCCATGCCACATTGCCCAAGGCCGGCGCGCTCTGGTACTGGGTGGCCACGGTTTCGGTATACACGTCGCGTACCTTGCCGCTGGCAGCATCGGCCACCCGCAAGGTGGCGGATTTATGGCCACGATCGGTGCTGATGAAGGCCAGCGTCCTGCCATCCTTGGCCCACTGCACATCGTCCCAACCGCCATCACACACCACATCATCGGCACAGGTCGAGCGGTGTTGGTCGGCCGGCATCTGCAGGCGGATCAGCTTCGCTGTCGTGCCCGACAGATCGATGATGACGCGCTCGATCATGGTCACGTCCTTGTCGCCCACGAACGGGTATTTCCACTGCTCCACCTTCGGTGCACCCGCATTGGTGCCGACCAAGGTCATGCTGCTGGTCTTGCGCTGGTCTTGCTGGAAGGTGGCGATCTTGTTGCCGTCCGGCGACCACACCAGCACCGCATCTTCCGAATGCTGCCAACCGGCATTGCTGGTGGCGTAGCCGTAATCAGGCTGGGCATCGAAGGTGAGCTGGGTTTCCTTGCCGCTGGACAGCTCGCGCAACCACAAATTGCCGGCACGGATAAATGCCGCACGCTTGCCATCCGGCGAGGCCGTGCCGGGTTCATCGCCAGACTTGGCGACCACCAGCGGACTGCAGCCGGCCACATCACAGCGATACGCCTCGCCACCCATGGCGCTGGTTACCCGCAGCGAGCCATCGGCATTGCGGCGAAAACTCAGCGGCGGCAATTTGTCGGCCTGTGCCGGCCGACCCTTGCCGCCAGCGGCCAAATTCATGGCATCGGCCAAGGCCTGCGCCTTGAACGCCGGCACCACCTTGCCAGTGGCAGGATCAAACCGCAGCGTCTGTGTCTTGCCCGCATTGCTCTCACGATAGACCACGCTGCCATCGTCCAGCCATGCCGGCGCACTCACCAGATGATCCACCAACGGGCCGGTGCGGTCGCCCAACATGCTGGCGGCACGCGTGTAATCGGCGCGCGTCACCTGCTGCGTCTGTGCCTGTGCTTGCCCGGTCGCGGCGCCGCTCACCAGCAATGCGCCCAGTAGAATTTGCTTCGCATCCATCCCGATCCTCGTCGTGGTTCGCCCCTCGGCATCTTCCGATGCTAGCGCGCTCGCCGGC
>DAORUL010000194.1:0-2607 GCA_035433165.1 Thermomonas sp.
CGTCCCACGCCACACCGGCATCCTGGTCGTATTGCACGTTGACCTTGCCACCGGACTCGCGCACCTGCACCACCGGACCCTTGTCGATGAACAGGCCGGTGAGTTCCACCGCTTCGCTCAATGAACCACCGCCATTGCCGCGCAAGTCCAGCACCACGCCATCGACCTTCTGGGCGCGGAAGTCGGCCAGCATTTTGGCCACGTCGCGGGTGGCCGAAGCATAGGTTTTATCGCCACGGCGACGCGCTTCGAAATCCTGATAGAAGCCGGGCAATTTGATCACCCCGATCCGGCGCGCAGGTTGCGCGGCGGCGGCCGGCACCACAATCGTTTCGGCCTTGGCACGCGCATCTTCCAGGCGCACTTTGGCCCGCGTGATGGTGACCACTTGCGGCTTGCTGTCGAGCGGCGCTTCGGCCGGCACCACATCCAGACGCACCTGGGTATTGGCCGCGCCACGAATCAGCTGCACCACATCGTCGATGCGCCAGCCGATCACATCCTTCATCTCGCCACTGGCACCCTGGCCAACGCCGACGATGCGATCGCCGGGCTTGAGCTTGCCACTGCGCGCCGCCGGACCACCGGGCACCATTTCGCGCACCAGCACCACATCGTCCTGGCGGAACAGCACCGCACCAATGCCCTCCAGCGAGTTGGACATCTGCATGTTGAAGTTTTCCGCACTGCGCGGATTCATGTAATCGGTGTGCGGGTCAATGCTGCCGGTATAGGCGTTCATGAAGCTCTGGAACACCTCGTCGCCCTTCAACTGCTGCACGCTGGTCAGCAGGTTGGCGTAACGCTTGTCCAACGTCTTGCGGATTTCATCAGCCGGCTTGCCGGCCAACTTCAAGCGCAGCCAGTCGTTCTTCACCGACTGCCGCCACAGCGTATCGAGACCCGCAGCATCGGCCCAGGGCGCGTCCTTGCGGTCGTAGGCGTAGCGTTCGTCCTTGCTGAAATCGAACTCAGCCTTGAGCTGTTTGCGCGCAAAACTGATCCGCTCATCCACACGGCGTCGATACACATCGAAAATCGCCCATGCCGGGTCCACCTGGCCACTCTTGATCGCATCGTCCAGCGTGCTGGCGTATTTGTCGAAACCGGCCACATCCTGTGCGGTCAAAAATACCTTGCCAGGATCCAGCGTCTTCAAGTATTCGGTCAGGATCTCGCGCGAGAGCGCATCGTCCAGCGCCCGCGGGCGATAGGCGTAACGGCTGTCGGACAGCAGGCCATACACCATCCGTGCGGTGGTGGACTGGTCTTTGGTGGGGGCTGCGGGCAGGGCAATATCGCCACTGCCGGCCAACAGCGCCAGCGGCGCGGCCAATGCCAAACCAAGGGACAGGGTGAGCAGGGTGCGATTGCGCTTCATCGAAATTCCACGGCGTGGGGCCGCATGGGGTGGTGGTCAGAATGAACGCGGTTGTGACCGCGCACCAGTGCTAGAAGTTGCACAACAGTGTTGCATCCACTGTACCTGTCGGCGCTGACGCTGTGTGAATGCCACGCCAGCAGTTGGCGGCATGCCGCCATCACGCAGTGGCCCTGCGCCGGGCATGGCGCAAGGCCGCCGCACCCACGCCCCTCAGGCAATCCCGGCGGCTTGGCGGTCGGCGTGGTAGCTGGAACGCACCATCGGCCCCGAAGCCACATGCGCAAAGCCCAGCGCATGACCGTAATCGGCCAGCGCCTGAAACTCGTCGGGGGTCCAGTAACGCAGCACCGGGTGATGGTGGGCGCTGGGTTGCAGATATTGGCCGATGGTGACCATTTCCACGTCATGCGCGCGCAAATCGCGCAGGGTGGCCTGGACCTGTTCCAGGGTTTCGCCCAACCCCAACATGATGCCGGACTTGGTGGGAATGGCCGGGTGTTGCGCCTTGAATTTCTGCAGCAGGGTCAATGACCATTGGTAATCGGCACCCGGGCGGACATTGCGATACAGATCGGGCACGGTTTCGATATTGTGGTTGAACACGTCCGGCGGGCCTGCCGCCAGAATCTCCAGCGCGCGCTCCATGCGGCCTTTGCCGCGAAAATCCGGGGTCAGGATTTCAATCTTGGTATTCGGCGTGAACTCGCGGATGGCTTTGATGCAGTCGACAAAATGTCCGGCACCGCCATCGCGCAGATCATCACGATCAACACTGGTGACCACCACATAGCGCAGCCCCATATCCTTGACCGTCTGCGCCAGCCGCAAGGGCTCGGCCGCATCGGGCGGTTTGGGACGGCCGTGCGCCACATCGCAGAAGCTGCAACGGCGCGTGCAGACTTCGCCCAGAATCATGAAGGTGGCAGTGCCGTGACCAAAGCATTCGTGAATGTTCGGGCAACTGGCTTCCTCGCACACGGTTACCAGCCGGTTTTCGCGCAACTTGGATTTCAGCGCCTGCACCGCATTGCCAGACGGAATGCGCACGCGGATCCAACTGGGTTTGCGCAGGACTGGCACATCGGCAAACTGCACCGGCGAGCGGGCGATCTTCTGATCGGCCACTTGCCGTACACCGGGTTCTAACGACGCTGCACCGTCCACGACGGCCAGCGGAATATTGCGAGAGGGGGTGTTCATCCGGCAATTATCGCGCACATCGC
>DAORUL010000195.1:0-2563 GCA_035433165.1 Thermomonas sp.
CCTTGCCGGTCAGCTCGCGCCGTTCGGCGCGTTCGTTGCGCATCGCTTTCAGCGCCCGCACGCGGCCTTCGTTGCGGGTACGGCGGGCCTTGATGCCCTGCCGGATCCAGACTTCTTCTTGCGCCAGCAGTTTGTCGAAGCGGGCATTTTCTTGCGCCTGTGCGTGCAGGCGTTCTTCGCGGCGACGCAAATAATTGTCGTAGTCGCCGGGCCAACTGGTCACCTGGCCGCGATCGATTTCGAAAATGCGGGTGGCCAGCGCACGCAAAAAACTACGGTCGTGGGTGACGAAGATCAGGCTGCCATTGAAGGATTTGAGAAAGCCTTCCAGCCAGTCGATGGCCTCGATGTCCAGATGGTTGGTGGGCTCATCCAGCAACAGCACATCCGGGTTGCGCACCAGCGCTTGCGCCAGCAACACGCGCCGCTTCATGCCGCCGGACAGCGAGGAAAAATCCACGTCTTCCGGCAATTCCAATTTCTCAAGCACCTGCGACACGCGGCGGTCCAGATCCCAGCCGTGCTGCGCCTCGATTTGCGTCTGCGCGTCGGCCATCGCGTCCATGTCGCCGTCGTGCACCGCGTGGTGATAACGCGCCAGCAGCGCGCCCAAATCGCCCAGCCCCAGTGCCACCACGTCAAACACGCTGCCATGGGTGTCCTGCGGCACTTCCTGCGCCATCCGCGCCACCACCACGCCCCCCTGCACGCGAATCTCGCCATCGTCGGGTTTGATCTCGCCGCAAATCAAGCGCATCAAGGTGGACTTGCCCGCGCCGTTGCGGCCCACGATGCACACGCGCTCGCCGGGTTCGATGGTCAGGTTGACCTGCTCAAGCAGGAGCGGGCCGCCGACGCTGTAGTCGACATTCTGGAGTTGGAGTAAAGGCATCCGCCTAGTTTACCGCGCAAGGCACCCCATCCCTTGGCGGATGCTGTACGGGAGCAGGACGATAGAGGTGTGGCAATGGCCCCGAACTGCACTCCGCGCAGTGATTCAACAGCGATCCGCGGGTAACGTTGGCGGCATTGCGCGGCAAGGTGGTGATGATGGAAGCGTTTCTGCAGGACTGCCAAATCCAATTCCCGGTGCAGGTGGATATGCCCGCAGACACCCGTTCCATCCTGCTCCGGAAAGACTGGCGGGCAGCGGGCCATCACCAGTCGGTGGGCTTGTAGTCCTTCAGGAATTGCCCCCACACGTGTTCGCCGGTTTTGATGCCGTGGATGATGGGATCGACGATGCGGGCGGCCCCGTCGACGATGTCCAGCGGCGGGTGGAAGCGTTCCTCCACGACCTTGCGTGCGGCGAGTTCGGCGGGATCCTCGTCGGTAATCCAGCCGGTGTCCACGCTGTTCATGTGGATGCCGTCACCGTGGTAATCGGCGGCGGAGGTGCGCGTCATCATGTTCAACGCGGCCTTGGCCATGTTGGTGTGCGGGTGGCGGGTGGTCTTGAAGTTGCGGTAGAACTGCCCCTCCATCGCCGACACATTGACGATGTGCTTGTCGCGGCTGGGTTCGGTGCCGGCCGGCGTGCGCAGCAGCAAGGGCTTGAGGCGCGCGTTGATGATGAACGGCGCAATGGCGTTGACCAGTTGCGTCTCCAGCAATTCCACCGAGGGCACTTCATGCATCAGCAGCCGCCAGGAGTTGCGCCCGCGCAGGTCGATTTGCTGCAGGTCCTGGTCCAGCCGGCCGTGCGGGAACAGGTGTTTCTGCCCCAGCAATTCTTCGGCCAACAGCGGCACCTGCGAGAGCTCTGCCGAGCGGGTGAGCCCCGCGTTTTCGCCGCTGTCGCCGATCGCCACCTGCATCGCTGCGGCATTTGCATCCGGCAACATGTGGTAGCTGCGCAGGCCTTCGTAACTGCCCAGCAACTTGCGCACGTGCTGCGGGATGTCATGCAGTGCGGCGGTTTCCGCTTCCATCATGTGCGCATAGAACTCCGGTGGGCGGCGCACGGTCTGGCAGGCATTGTTGATGATGAAGTCGAGCCGCGGCAGCTTGCCCAGCAGCTCATGACAGAACGCCTCGACGCTGGGCGTGTGACGCAGATCCAGACCGAACACTTCCAGGCGATGGCCCCATTCGGCGAAGTCCGGCTCCTGCGCGTAACGTGCGGCGGAGTCGCGCGGGAAGCGGGTGGTGACGATCAGTTGCGCACCGGCGCGCAGCAATTTCAGGCCGGCCTGATAGCCGATCTTGACCCGTCCGCCGGTCAGCAAGGCAACGCGTCCGCGCAGGTCGGCAAGTTCGGTGCGCTTGGCGAAATTGAAGTCGGCGCAGGCCGGACACATCTGATCGTAGAAGTGATGCAGCAGCGTGTATTTCTGCTTGCAGACGTAGCAGTGCAACAGCTCGCTGGATTCCTGCGGCGCGACTTCCGGCGAGGGCAGGGTGGGCGGGAAATAATTCGGCGTGGTGAATACCGGCTTGCGGCGCAGCTCACGGATGCCGGTCTGATTGAGCACGGCCTCGGCACGGCGCACGGCCTCGGCATTGCGCTCGCGTTCGCGCACCTTGGCCTGCTTGCGGCGCAGCTTGGGCTCCGGGTGATAGA
>DAORUL010000196.1:0-2517 GCA_035433165.1 Thermomonas sp.
CGATTGCAAGACGATGAGCCGAGCGCCGTGTTCAGTATTGCGCTGGCGGAAAAGCCCGCTTGCCGGTACAATTCGCCCTCGCCTAACCCCCCTCCGCTCCGAACCGGCAACCCCGCTTCGGCGCATTCTTGCAACCTGACGCAAGGCGACGCACTTGAATAATCCCGCCATTCTCGCGCTTGAAGACGGCACCGTCTTCGAGGGCTATTCCGTGGGCGCACCCGGTTTGTCCGTGGGTGAAGCCGTGTTCAACACGGCCATGACCGGCTATCAGGAAATCCTGACTGACCCGTCGTACGCCCAGCAGTTGGTGACGCTGACCTATCCGCATATCGGCAACACCGGTTGCACCGACCAGGACGACGAGGCCGGCAAGGTCTGGGCCTCGGGCCTGATCGTGCGCGACGTGCCACGTCGGCCCAGCAACTGGCGCAGCCAAACCTCGCTGCCCGAGTGGCTGCAAGCGCGCGGCATTGTGGCGATTGCCGGCATCGACACCCGCAAATTGACCCGCATCCTGCGCGAACGCGGTTCGCAAAACGCGGCGCTGCTGGCGGCTGCAACGCATGACGCGGTGCTGGATGTCGAGCACGCTCTCGAAGCGGCGCGCAAATTCCCCGGCCTGAACAATATGGACTTGGCCAAGGTGGTCAGCACCACCGCAGGCTATCGCTGGAGCGAAGGCCAGCTGGATCTCGACAGCAATACGTTCGTGCGCGCCGAACCCAAGTTCAAAGTGGTCGCCTATGATTTTGGCGCCAAGCGCAACATCCTGCGCATGTTGGCCGAGCGCGGCTGCGATGTGCATGTGGTGCCGGCGCAGACCAGCGCCGCTGAGGTGCTGGCGATGCAACCCGATGGCGTGTTTTTGTCCAACGGCCCCGGCGACCCCGCGCCGTGTGATTACGCGATTGCCGCCATCCGTGAATTCCTGAACGTGAAGATTCCGCTGTACGGCATCTGCCTGGGCCACCAGCTGCTGGGTCTGGCGATTGGCGCACGGACGGTGAAGATGTCGCATGGCCATCACGGTGCCAACCACCCGGTGCAAGACCTCGACAGCGGGCGGGTGATGATCACCTCGCAAAACCACGGCTTCTGCATCGACGAAGCCACGTTGCCGGCGCGCGCGCGTGTGACACATCGCTCGCTGTTCGATGGCACCAACCAAGGCATCGCACTGACCGATGCCCCGGCCTTCAGTTTCCAGGGCCACCCGGAAGCCAGCCCCGGTCCGCAGGACGTGGCCCCGCTGTTCGACAAGTTCGTGGCGCTCATGGAGAAAAACACCAATGCCTAAACGCAGCGATCTGAAAACCATCCTCATCATTGGCGCAGGCCCGATTGTCATCGGCCAGGCCTGCGAGTTCGACTACTCCGGCGCACAGGCCTGCAAGGCGTTGCGCGACGAGGGCTACCGCGTGGTGTTGGTCAATTCCA
Organism: Thermomonas sp.; assembly: GCA_035433165.1. Classification (GTDB taxonomy): domain Bacteria; phylum Pseudomonadota; class Gammaproteobacteria; order Xanthomonadales; family Xanthomonadaceae; genus Thermomonas. The sequence continues at coordinate 1,441 of DAORUL010000196.1, forward strand.
ACCCCGCCACCATCATGACCGACCCGGACATGGCCGACGCGGTGTACATCGAGCCGATCAATTGGCAGACGGTCGAAAAAATCATCGCCAAGGAAAAGCCCGACGCCATCCTGCCCACCATGGGCGGGCAGACCGCGCTCAACTGTGCACTCGACTTGGCCGACAACGGCGTGCTGGAGAAGTACAACGTCGAGCTGATTGGCGCCAAGCGCGAAGCGATCCGCATGGCCGAAGACCGCGAGCTGTTCAAGCAGGCGATGTCGGAAATTGGCCTGTCCAGCCCGAAGTCGGAAGTGGCGCGCAGCTTCGAGCAGGCGTTGCGGATCCAGACCGAGGTCGGCTTCCCCACCATCATCCGTCCCAGCTTCACCCTGGGCGGCACCGGCGGCGGCATTGCCTACAACAAGGAAGAATTCGAAGAAATCACCAAGCGCGGTCTGGAGCTTTCGCCGACGGGTGAAGTGCTGATCGAGGAATCGGTGCTGGGCTGGAAAGAGTTTGAAATGGAGGTGGTGCGCGATACCGCCGATAACTGCATCATCGTGTGCAGCATTGAAAATTTCGACGCGATGGGCGTGCACACCGGCGACTCGATCACGGTTGCACCGGCGCAAACCCTGACCGACAAGGAATACCAGCGCCTGCGCGATGCCTCGATTGCGGTACTGCGGAAAATCGGTGTGGATACCGGCGGCAGCAATGTGCAGTTCGGTATCAATGCCAACGATGGCCGCGTGGTGGTCATCGAGATGAATCCGCGGGTGTCGCGCTCATCCGCGTTGGCCTCGAAAGCCACCGGCTTCCCGATTGCCAAGGTGGCCGCCAAGCTCGCCGTGGGCTATACCTTGGATGAGCTGAAGAATGAAATCACCGGCGGCCTGACCCCGGCTTCGTTCGAGCCATCCATCGACTATGTCGTCACCAAGATTCCGCGTTTTGCCTTTGAGAAATTCCCTGCCGCCGATGCGCGCCTGACCACCCAGATGAAGTCGGTGGGCGAAGTGATGGCGATCGGTCGCAGTTTCCAGGAGTCGCTGCAAAAAGCGCTGCGTGGTTTGGAAATCGGCAAGATCGGGC
>DAORUL010000197.1:0-2461 GCA_035433165.1 Thermomonas sp.
CGGCGCGGCGTCCACTGCGCCGGCAGGATCGCCCAGCCCGAACAAGCCGCCGGACTTCTTGCCAAAACCCAAACCTGGCGCGGCGTCATCGGCAGGCGGCAAGGCCACCGTCAGCGTGCGCGTTTGCGGCGGGTAGCACACCCCGGCATCGGCGCAGCCTTGGTATTTCACGGTCAGCTTGACGGCATTGGCGCTGGCATCGGCACTGCCACTGACAATCCCGACCAGCTGCTTGCGATAGGTCTGTACATCGCCAAAAAATTCGTCGTGATGCTTGGCTCCCTCCGGCAGCGCCAAGGTGGCATTGCCAAACCCGTCGGCCTTGACCGAGGTGCGGTGCCGGTACAAGTAATAGCCCTCGGCAATTTGCCAGCGCACCTCGATGCGGTCGCGCGCGCCGGCCTTGGCCGACAGCATAAACACCTGATCCACCGGCGGCAGTTCGCCAGTAATCGCGGCGGGGGCCGGCAGTGCGGCCAACAACAGCAGCGCAGCCAGCCACAGCTGCAGGCGCGAGAGCAATCCAGTCATGGGCGCATTCTACGGGATGGGGGGTGTTTGCCCGCCATTGCAGCAAGGCCGGCAGGTCAGTGGCAGCTTCGACCACCCGCCGTTGTGGAAGTTCGTTGCGGTGCACGTGTTGCTGGCGTGCTTGCACGGCCGGATAGCCGCTGCCCTTGAAAGTGGCGTTGCCCACCCCATCTCTTGGTCATCCCGGTTGCGGGACGTTTTCGTCCCATGATTTGGCACTCGCCTTGCGAGACTGCTAAAATCGCCGGGTTTTTCCCTGTCAATCAACCATTTACCGAGGTTGCTCATGTCCAATATCAAGCCGCTGCACGACCGCGTGGTCATCAAGCGTATGGAAGAAGAGAAGTTGTCCGCTGGCGGGATCGTGATCCCGGATTCGGCCACTGAAAAGCCGATCAAGGGTGAAGTCATCGCCGTGGGCACCGGCAAAATGCTGGACAACGGCCAAGTGCGCGCGCCGCAGGTCAAGGTGGGCGACAAGGTGCTGTTCGGCAAGTACAGCGGCACCGAAGTGAAGCTGGATGGCGTGGAACTGCTGGTGGTCAAGGAAGACGACCTGTTCGCCGTACTCGGCTGATTCGCGGGCGCGCGCCCTGCGCGCGACATCACTGATTCAGGGTTGCGGCCAAGGGCCGCTCCCACCTTAGACAAATCACAACGCTTTCGAGGAACTACTCATGGCTGCCAAAGATATCCGTTTCGGTGAAGACGCCCGTTCGCGCATGGTGCGCGGCGTGAACGTGCTCGCCAATGCCGTCAAGGCCACGCTCGGTCCGAAGGGCCGCAACGTCGTGCTGCAAAAGAGCTTCGGTGCTCCCACCATCACCAAGGACGGCGTCTCCGTCGCCAAGGAAATCGAGCTGTCCGACGCCTTCGAGAACATGGGCGCGCAGATGGTCAAGGAAGTCGCCTCCAAGACGTCCGACAATGCCGGTGACGGCACCACCACCGCCACCGTGCTGGCGCAGGCGTTCATTCGCGAGGGCATGAAGGCGGTCGCCGCCGGCATGAACCCGATGGATCTGAAGCGCGGCATCGACCAGGCCGTGAAGGCTGCCGTAGGCGAGCTGAAGTCGCTGTCCAAGCCGTCCTCGACCAGCAAGGAAATTGCCCAGGTCGGCACCATTTCCGCGAACAGCGACGCCAACATCGGCGACCTGATCGCGCAGGCGATGGACAAGGTTGGCAAGGAAGGCGTGATCACCGTCGAGGACGGTTCGGGTCTGGACAATGAACTCGATGTGGTCGAGGGCATGCAGTTCGACCGTGGCTACCTGAGCCCGTACTTCGTCAACAACCAGCAGTCGATGCAGGCTGAATTGGATGACCCGTACATCCTGCTGCATGACAAGAAAATCTCCAACGTGCGTGACCTGCTGCCAGTGCTGGAAGGCGCTGCCAAGGCCGGCAAGCCGCTGCTGATCGTGGCCGAAGAAGTGGAAGGCGAAGCGCTGGCCACCTTGGTGGTCAACACCATCCGCGGCATCGTCAAGGTCTGCGCCGTGAAGGCCCCGGGCTTCGGCGACCGTCGTAAAGCAATGCTGGAAGACATGGCCATCCTCACCGGTGGCACCGTGATTTCCGAAGAAGTGGGCTTGTCGCTGGAAAAGGCCACCATCAAGGATCTGGGCCGCGCCAAGAAGATCCAGGTGTCGAAGGAAAACACCACCATCATCGATGGTGCTGGCGAAGGCGCCGGGATCGAAGCCCGCATCAAGCAGATCAAGGCGCAGATCGAGGAAACCAGCTCTGACTACGATCGCGAGAAGCTGCAAGAGCGCGTGGCCAAGCTGGCCGGCGGTGTTGCGGTGATCAAGGTGGGCGCGGCCACCGAAGTGGAAATGAAGGAAAAGAAGGCACGCGTGGAAGACGCCTTGCACGCCACCCGCGCTGCGGTGGAAGAAGGCATCGTCCCCGGCGGCGGCGTGGC
>DAORUL010000198.1:0-2332 GCA_035433165.1 Thermomonas sp.
ATCATGGCGATGGGCTGGGCCATTCTGGCCGCGGGCGTGCTGCAACTGTTGTTTCAGCTGCCGCAATTGGCGCAATTGGATTTGCTGGTACTGCCGCGCTGGGGCTGGCATCACCCGGATATCCGCCGGGTGGTGACCTTGATGGTGCCCACGCTGTTGGGCTCGTCGGTGGCGCAGGTCAACCTGCTGTTTGATACCTTCATCGCGGCGATGCTGGTGCACGGCTCGCAGAGTTGGCTATCCACCGCCGACCGCTTTCTGGAGTTTCCGCTGGGCGTGTTCGGCATTGCATTGGGCACGGTGATTTTGCCCACGCTGTCGCGCCATCACGTCAATACCGACCGTGTCGGGTTTTCGAAATCATTGGACTGGGGTCTGCGCACGACCATGATCATCATCCTGCCGGCAATGCTGGGCTTGATGCTGCTGTCGCTGCCGCTGGTGTCCACCATTTTCCAATACGGCAAATTCACCGCCGAAGCCGCGCGCATGACCGCGTTGTCGGTGTTCGGGCTGAGCTTTGGCTTGCCCGCATTTGCGTTGGTGAAAACCGTGTTGCCGGCGTTCTATGCACGGCAAGACACCAAAACCCCGGTGCGCGCCGGGTTGGTGGCGATGGTGGCGAATATGCTGTTCAACGTGGGCATGTTGGCGCTGCTGTATCAGCTGTGGGTGCCCGAATCGGCCAAGACCGGCGGGGTGATGGAGACCTTGGCCAATGTGCCGGGCCTGCACTTTGCACTGGGTGTGGCCAGTGCGCTGTCGAGCTATCTCAATTTGCTGCTGCTGTGGCGCTGGCTGCGCAAGGCCGATGTGTTCGATTTGCAGCCGGGCTGGTCACGTTTCTTGCTGCGCACGCTGCTGGCCAATGCGGCGATGGCGGCGGCGGTGCTGTATGGCTTGCATCTGGCACCGGACTTCACCGAGGTAGGCAAGTGGCAGCGCATGGGCTGGCTGGCGTTGCTGGTGGGTGGCGGTGCACTCACCTATGGCATGGCGATGCTGGCGCTGGGCTTCCGCCCGCGTGATTTCCGCGAGCACTGACGTGCTTGCGGGGCCGCCCCGGATGCTGCACCGCAGCTATACTTGGCGATACTCATGAACCACCTCTTCCGCGACACCACCGGGCCGGCGCTTTGCCCACAAGGGTGCGTGGTCTGCATCGGTGCTTTCGATGGCCTGCACTTGGGGCATCGTGCGCTGGTGGGCCACGCAGTGGCGCGTGCGCGTGCGGTGGGTGTGCCGGCAGTGGGGCTCAGCTTCGAACCCTTGCCGCGTGAGTTCTTTGCCACCGCGCAACTGCCGCCACGCTTGATGCTGCCACGTGCCAAGGCCGAAGGTTTGCGTGTGCTGGGTTGCGAGGGTGTAGGTCTGCTGCGTTTCAATGCGGCGATGACGCAGATGCCAGCCGAAGACTTTGTGCGCCAAGTGCTGGTGGATCGCTTGGCCGCCATTGAGGTGTGGGTGGGCCCCGGCTTCCGCTTTGGGCATGCACGCGGCGGCGATCTGGGGCTGCTGCAAACCATGGGCGCGACATCAGGGTTCACCGCACACGCCATCGAGCCGGTGTTGGATGCGGGCGAGCGCGTGTCCAGCACGCGCATCCGCAGGGCGCTGCAGGTGGGTGACTTCGCGCAGGCCACGCGCTTGCTGGGGCGGCCGTATGCCATTGGTGGGCATGTGGTGCGCGGGCGGCAATTGGGCCGCACCTTGGGGTTTCCTACCGCTAATTTGCGTTTTCGCGGCAAGACTCCGGCGCTGCGCGGGATCTATGCCACGTGGGTGCATGGGGTGGCGGAAGCGCCGTGGCCGTCGGTGTCGAGTTTTGGCACGCGGCCCACCGTGGATGGCGTAGAGCCCTTGCTGGAAGCGCATCTGTTTGATTTTTCCGGCGATCTGTATGGCCGCCGGATCGACGTTGAATTCGTGGCGCATTTGCGCGACGAAGAAAAATTCCCCGACTTGCCCGCACTCGTCACCCAGATGCATCTGGATGAGGCACGTGCACGGGCTATCCTTCTTACGAACGCATCAACCCAACAGGCATCCGCGTGAGCGAACAGACCGAAAATCCGTACAAGTCCACCATCCTGCTGCCGGACACCGCATTCCCGATGCGTGGCGATTTGCCCAAGCGCGAGCCCGACACCTTGGCGCGCTGGGAAGCGGAAGGCCTGTACACGCAGATTCGCAGCGCCGCCAAAGGCCGCCCGCAATTCGTGCTGCATGACGGCCCGCCGTATGCCAATGGTGCGATTCACTTGGGCCACGCGGTCAACAAGATCCTGAAAGACATCATCGTCAAATCGAAGACCTTGGCCGGTTTCGATGC
>DAORUL010000199.1:0-2316 GCA_035433165.1 Thermomonas sp.
GCGCCTGATAAGGCGAGTTGTCCAGCACGGTCTCATCCACATCCATCACCACCGCAGGTGGCAGGCCGGTACTCGCGTTACTGCGCTCATCGGCTACCAGCGCGTCCCAGCGCCTGTCCTTGAGCGCTATGTCTAGCCGGTCGGTAGCCGCACGATAAATGGTTTCGGTGACGGCACCATATTCCGCGGAACGCTGCATCCACAGCACTGCATTGAGGTTGTCGTGGGGCGCAGTTGCGTTGCTGGTGGCACTCGCTACTGGTGCCTCTGTGGTGGATACAGGGGCCACCGTTGCGGCCAACGGCGCTGTAGTTTTACAGGCAGACAATGCCAGTGAAGCAGCGAACAGGGTCAGGGTGAAAACACGGCGCATGGCAGGGCTCAGGGGCAGCGGGCTGCCAGTTTACTCGTCACACATGAAAGTGTTGCTTCAGTCCGCCAGCATGGCGCGGATATTGGCCAGGCTGGTGCTGCGGCGCTCGGCTTTTTGCGCGGCATCAGCCACCGGGTCGGCACCGTCGCGCTGGAGTTCATCGGCAGGGAGTTCGTCGAGAAAACGACTGGGTTGCAAGCGCAGTTTGTCGCCCCAGCGCTGCGCTTCTTTCGCGTGCGACAGCCATAGGCGTTCTTTGGCGCGGGTGATGCCGACGTAGAACAAGCGGCGTTCCTCGTCGAGGCGGCCTTCGTCCAGGCTCGCTTCGTGCGGCAGGTTGCCGTCTTCCACACCGACGATGAACACAAAGCGGAACTCCAATCCCTTCGAGGCATGCATCGACATCAGCCGTACCTGATTGCCGGCATCGCCTTTGTCCGCATGCGAGAGCAGCGCCAGCGCGGCGGCCAGCTCGCCGGGGCCGGACGTTTTCGGGCCATCAAACCAGTCGGCCAATTCATCCAGATTGCGCCGGCGCAGCTTGAACTGGGCCTCGTCTTTGCAACTGGCCTGCACCGCAGCCAGCAGGCCGGAGCGTTCATTGAGCTTGCGCACCAATTCCGCCGGCGGCAACGTGCGTGCATCGTTGCGCAGCCCGTGCAGGAGGCTGGCAAAACCTTGCAGCGCATTGGCGGCGCGGGCCGGCAATTGTTTGGCCAAGGTAATCGATTCGGCGGCGCGTGCCAGCGGCACGTGCGCGTGCGCGGCCAGTTCACCCAGCTTGGCCAAGGTGCCCGCACCCACGCCGCGATTGGGCGACTGCACTGCGCGCAAAAACGCGGCGTCATCGTCTGGGTTGGCCAGCAGGCGCAGCCACGCCAACGCGTCCTTGACTTCGCCGCGGTCCAAAAACGCGGTGCCGCCACTGAGGTGATACGGAATGCGCAGCAGTTGCAGGGCTTTTTCCAGTGCGCGGCTTTGGTGGTTGCCGCGAAACAAAATGCAAATCTCACCCCACGGTGGCGGCGCGTCTGGTGCGGTGTGTTTTTGTGCGATGAACTGGATTTCCGCAGCCACTTTGTCGGCCTCGTGCGCGGCGTCACGGCACTCCCATACGCGGATGCGTTCGCCATCGGCGGCATCGCTCCACAGCGTTTTCGGGTGCTCGTGCGGGTTGTTGGCAATCAGTGCATTGGCGGCGCGCAACACGCGGTTGGAGCAGCGGTAGTTTTGTTCCAGCTTGACGATTTTGAGCGCCGGGTAATCCGTGCCCAGCGAAAGCAGATTATCCGGATTGGCGCCGCGCCAGGCGTAAATGCTCTGGTCGTCATCGCCCACGCAGGTGAACTGGCCTGCGTCACCGGCAATGGCTTTGAGCAGGCGATATTGCGCATCGTTGGTGTCTTGGCATTCGTCCACCAGCAGATAGCCGATGCGCTCGCGCCAGGCCATGCGGGCCTCGTCATCGGTTTCCAGCAACTGCACCGGCAGTCGAATCAGGTCATCAAAATCCACCGCATTGAATGCCGATAAGCGCTGCTGGTAGCGCGCATACAGCGCGGCGGCTTCGCGCTCACGCGTGCTGCGCGCCGCCTCTGCCGCTTGTGCCGGCGACAACCCGGCATTCTTGGCGCGGCTGATGAGGTGTTTGGCAGCATCGATCACATCGGGTTTGCTGCCGGGTGGCAGCAAATCTTTCAGCTGCGCGCTGGAATCATCGGCATCAAAAATGGAAAACCCGCGGCGCAGGCCCAGCTTGGCGTGGTCAATCTGCACAATCTTCAGGCCCAGTGCGTGAAAGGTGGACACCGTGAGGTCCTGCGCGGCATCGCCTTTGATGCGCTTGCCCACGCGCTCGCGCATTTCGCGTGCGGATTTGTTGGTGAAGGTGATTGCGGCGATGCGCTTGGCCGGGTAGCGGCCGGACTGGATCAGATGCGCAA
>DAORUL010000200.1:0-2309 GCA_035433165.1 Thermomonas sp.
GTGGATGACGGCAAGAAGCCGTTCAAGGTCGGCCATTTGTTCAAACTCAAGGGCAAAGACCACATCGAAATCAGCCAGGCTATCCCGGGGGATATCGCGGCGGTGGCCAAGATCGACGAGCTGCATTTCGATGCCGTGCTGCACGACTCGCACGACGAAGACCATATCCATCTGGCACCACTCAATTTCCCCAAACCCATGTTCGGTTTGGCGGTAGAGCCCGCCAGCAAGGGTCAGGAACAAAAGCTGGCCACGGCGTTGCATAAATTGGCGGAAGAAGACCCGGCATTTGCGGTGGAACACAATGTGGAGACCAATGAAACCGTGATTCGTGGGCTGTCGGATTTGCATCTGCGGGTGATGCTGCAGCGCCTGAAAGACCGCTTCGCCGTGGATGTGAAATCGCATCCCCCGCGGATTGCGTATCGCGAAACCATCAGTCTGCCGGCTGAAGGCCATCACCGGCATAAAAAGCAAACCGGTGGTGCCGGGCAGTTTGGTGAAGTCTTCCTGCGCATCGAACCGCTGCCGCGTGGTGGTGGCTTCGAGTTTGTGGATGCGGTCAAGGGCGGCACCATTCCCGGCCAATTTCTACCGGCGGTGGAAAAAGGCGTGCGCCAGGTCCTGGGTGCCGGCGCGTTGGCCGGCTACCCGATACAAGACGTCAGGGTCACGGTGTACGACGGCAAACATCATCCGGTGGACAGCAAGGAAGTGGCGTTCATCGCCGCTGGCAAACGCGCGTTTCTGGACGCAATTTCCCATGCGCAACCGCAGGTACTGGAACCCATCGTGGATCTGGAAGTCAGCGCGCCCGAGCAGCATATGGGCGATGTCAGTGGCGGGCTATCGTCCAAGCGTGCACGCATCAGCGGCACCGATGCGCTGCGCGGTGGCGAGATTGTGATTCGGGCACAAGTGCCCTTGTCCGAATTGGAGGGCTATGCCGCCGAGCTGAAGTCTGCCACCGCCGGGCGCGGACGCTATGCACTGGATTTCAGCCATTACGAACCCGTTCCGGCGGTCGTGCAGAAAAAGCTGGCAGACACCTACAAGCCGCATCCTGAGGAAGATTGAGGCCGCCACGCACGCAGCGGATTGACACAGCGTCACCGCTGCGCGCTAAGGTGCGCACTTTCCCCATGCCCTCATCCTCATGCGTCGTATCCTCGCCTTTCTGCTGATTGCCATTGCCTGCCTGCTCAGTGCCTGCTCCAGCTTGGGTGCCGACGTCCTGCTGGGCCGTGATATCCATTTCAGTGCACCGCAATTGCAGGCGCAACTGGATCGCAAGTTCCCGCGCGATTACAAGAAGTTGGGGGGGCTACTCAACCTCAGCCTATTGAACCCGCAGTTGAGCCTGCCCAGCGGTGGCCGTCTGCGGCTGGAGCTGGATATCGGCATGGGTGGACCGGGCGCTGCCAGCCGTTCGCCGTCCGGCCATTTCGCGCTGGAGAGTGGATTGCGGTTTGATGCCGGCACGCATGGCCTGCATCTGGATAATCCCGAAATCGTGTCGGTGGATGTGCCGGCATTGGGTGGAATGATGAATGATTCCGCGCGTTCGATGCTCAACAGCTGGCTGCTGGACTACGCCCGTGAAGAGCCTGTATATCGGCTGGATGACAGCACGTATGGGCGCATCGCCAGTCGCCGCATTGCGCGCGTGGACATCGACGCCGGCCAAATCACGCTGCGAATGGATTGAACATGCCTACTCTGCTTTTTGCTGCCCGCTTGGGCAGCCTGCTGCTTGCAGGCATTTTGGCAAGCGCCTGCAGCAAGCCCACCACCACCGATGGCAACCAGATCATCGGCAGCGAAACCCTGCCCGCACCAGCTGCCAAAGGCGGTTCGGTGACCGGCATGCCCGATCCCGGCGTAGCCACTCCACAGCCGCCCCCGCTCGCCACCCCGCAGGTGCAAGCAGAGGACACCGAAGCGGCAGATACCGGCACGCCTGCCGCAGCCAATAACAGCGACCAGACGGTGCAACCTGCCAACCCCGCACCCGCATTGCCTGCGCCCCCCGCCGCAACCGCAAATGCCCCGTCCACCGCAGAACCGGTACCCAGCAAATGAAGTCAGCATCTGTGCGCATCTTCGCGCTGGGACTCAGCGGCCTTGCGGCAACACTCAGCGCATGCACGCCCACACCAACACCCACCCCATCCGCTGCGCCCAATCCCGGTGCGTCGGCATCCACCGCGCCTGCTGCCACTGCAGCGCCAGCAACTGCAGCACACGCGGCACCGGCAGCAACAGAAACCTGGGAGCTGCCCGGCAGCCTGGGCCCGCTCACCACCCGC
>DAORUL010000201.1:0-2266 GCA_035433165.1 Thermomonas sp.
CACCGCCGGCATGGGTGGTGGCACCGGCACCGGTGCAGCGCCGGTGGTGGCGCAGCTGGCCAAGGAAATGGGCATCCTGACCGTGGCCGTGGTCACCAAGCCGTTCCCGTTTGAAGGCCCGCGGCGCATGCAAGCCGCGCAAAAGGGCATTGAAGAATTGAGCCAGCATTGCGACTCGCTGATCACCATTCCGAATGAAAAGCTGATCACCGTGCTGGGCCGCAACGCCACCATGATCCAGGCATTCCGCGCCGCCAATGAAGTGTTGCAAGGTGCAGTGCAAGGCATTGCGGATTTGATCGTCAGCCCCGGCCTGATCAATGTCGACTTTGCCGACGTGCGCACCGTGATGAGCGAAATGGGTCTGGCGATGATGGGCACCGGCGTGGCGCGTGGCGATGATCGTGCGCAAGCTGCGGCCGAAGCGGCAATCAAAAATCCGCTGCTGGACGATGTGAATCTGCACGGTGCCAATGGCGTATTGGTCAACATCACCTCGGGTTCGGATTTGACCATGTCCGAGTTCGATGAAATCGGCCGCGTGGTCAGCGACTTTGCCAGTGAAGATGCGACTGTCATCATCGGCACCTCGCTGGATCCGAATATGCAAGACGAAGTGAAGGTGACCGTGGTGGCCACCGGCCTGAGCCGTGCGGCAACGGGTGTGCGCGTGCCAGTGACCGAAACCACCCGCGGGGTACGGTTCGAGCCGGTGCAAGAACCGTCGCGCCGTCCGCAAGTCGAGTTGGTGCGCTCGCAGATCAAACGCGATGGCACCACAGGTTTGCCAATCGACGCGATCACCGACAGCTTTGTGCCGCCGATGCCGTCCAGCTTCTCCAGTGCATTGCGGCGCAATGTGGATGCCGCTCCGATGGCTGCCGAACTGCCCAAGGACGATTATCTGGATATTCCGTCGTTCCTGCGCCGTCAGGCCGACTGATGCGGTAACCCGCACCCCTGTCCTGCGGCTGGGGGTGCGATTCGGTGTTTGTGTCCCCGACACGTGGGCGGCCCGCCCAAGGGTTTTGCGGTCGATCGGCGTTGCCGATCGGCCGGTTTTCCAGCATCGTGCAAGGCCCGTGCGCGGCGTTGTTTTGACTGCTGTTTTGGCGGCAATTTTGGCAAGTATTCAGCTTTACGCGTGTTAATCTTTCACGATGCTTCGCCAACGCACACTCAAGAACGTCATCCGCGCCACCGGCGTGGGCTTGCATGGCGGGGAAAAAGTCTTTCTCACCATGCGCCCGGCCCCGGCCGATAGCGGCATCGTGTTTCGTCGCACCGATCTCGACCCGGTGGTCGAAATGCCGGCCGCGGCATCCCTGGTGACCGAAACCACGCTCTGTACCGGGCTCAGCTGCAACGGCGCCAAGGTGCAGACGGTGGAACATCTGATGTCGGCGCTGGCGGGTCTGGGTGTTGATAACGCGTACATCGATCTCACCGCGCCGGAAGTGCCGATCATGGACGGCTCGGCCGGGCCATTCGTGTTTCTGCTGGAATCGGCCGGAATTGTCGAGCAGTCGGTGGCCAAACGCTTTATCCGCATCTTGCGGCCGGTGGAAGTGACCGATGGCGACAAGCGCGCCAAGTTCGAGCCTTACAACGGCTTCCGGCTGGATTTCACGGTGAGGTTTGACCATCCGGCGATTCCGGATGCGCTGTCGCGGGTGGAATTCGACTTTTCCACCGATGCCTATATCAAGCAGGTCAGTCGCGCGCGCACGTTCGGTTTCATGCGCGATCTGGAATTCATGCGCGATCGCAACCTCGGGCTGGGCGGGTCGATGGACAACGCCATCGTGCTGGATGAGTTCCGGGTGCTGAACGAAGACGGCCTGCGCTACGCCGACGAGTTCGTGCGCCACAAGATCCTGGACGCCATTGGTGATCTGTATTTGGCGGGGCATCCCATCCTGGGGGCCTATACCGGTTACAAGTCCGGCCATGCCCTCAACAACAGCTTGGTGCGCGCCTTGTTGGCCGACCAGGCGACCTGGGAAGTGGTCAGTTTCGAGGATCCGGCGCAACTGCCGGAGTTGGGGTACGGTGCCGCGCAGCCGGCGTTGTAAGCGGCGCAGTTTTGCGATGGGCTTGGCAGTCCTGCGCCCTTCATTTCGCCTTTCTTAACAAAATCAAGGACGTATCCCGTTAGGATGCGCGCTGATCGCTCAGCTGCGGGGTGTTCGCACCCCTACTGTTGCGGTCTTGTGCAGGCTGCCGGCGTCTTCCGCCGTGGGTGCGCGCAGTAATGCCAGGGCCG
>DAORUL010000202.1:0-2260 GCA_035433165.1 Thermomonas sp.
CCCGCTTCCAACGCAGCTTCGAACATGTAATTCGAAATGCGGGTGTCCTTGCCGATCACCACCAGGGGTTTGCGCCACTCCTGCCCCGCGCGTGCAGCGGTGGTCAATGCGTGGCCGTAGGCATTGCCCAGGCGCAGCACGAAATCGGCCGAGATGGGGCCTTCACCCACACGGCCGCGGATCCCATCGGTACCAAAATATTTGCGTGCGCTCACACGGCCTCCGTACTGGCCGCAGGTACCGGCTGGCGCATCAGCATTGCCAGAATGTGGGCCAACCGCTCGCGCATTTCACGGCGGTCCACGATCTGATCCACGGTGCCGTGTTCGAGCAAAAACTCGCTGCGCTGGAAGCCTTCCGGCAATTTTTCGCGCACGGTTTGTTCGATCACGCGTTGGCCGGCGAACCCAATCAGTGCGCCCGGTTCGGCCAGATTCAAATCGCCCAGCATGGCAAAACTGGCCGACACACCGCCGGTGGTCGGATGCGTGAGCACCGAGACATACGGCAAGCCCGCCGCGTGCAAACGACCCAATGCAGCGGAAGTCTTGGCCATCTGCATCAGCGAAAACAGGCTCTCCTGCATGCGTGCGCCACCACTGGCGGAAAAGTTCACGAACGGACAGCCGAGCGCCAATGCGCGCTCTGCGGCAAGCGTGAACCGCTCACCCACCACCGAGCCCATTGACCCGCCCATGAATGCAAAATCAAACGAAGCGGCCACAAGGTCACGCCCCATCAACTTGCCCTCCATAGCGATCAGCGCATCACGCTCACCGGTGGATTTTTGTGCCGCCTTGATGCGATCGACGTATTTTTTTTGATCTTTGAACTTGAGCACATCGGTAGGGCCCAGGCTGGCACCGATTTCACGCCCAACGCCGTCATCCAGCAGTGCCGCAAGGCGGGCGCGGGCGCGAATCGGCATATGAAAATTGCACTTGGGGCACACCTCAAGATTGGCTTCCAGTTCGGGGCGATACAACGCCGCACCACAATGCTCGCACTTTTCCCACAGGCCTTCGGGCACGCTGCGTTTGCGCTCACTGCCTGCGTCGGTGCGGATGCCGGCACCCGGCATGATTTTTTTTAGCCAGCTCATTTGAATTCAATCACCGCGGTTGCGTTGTATACCCGATAGCCATGTGGTTGCCAAAGGGTGCGCCAAACGAAAGATGTTGCAGTCTAGCTCAGGCCGGAACAGCCAAGCCGTTCAGCGCATCACGCAGCGGCTGCAGGAAGGTCGCTGCACTGTTGGTGGCATCAGCGGCCTGTGTGCACGACTCCATCGCGGAAACCAATGCGCTGCCGACCACTACGCCATCGGCGTGGGCTGCCATTGCCGCGGCACTGGCGGCATCACGAATTCCAAATCCGGCAAATACGGGCACTTGTGCCATCGCCTGTACCTGCGCCAAATGCCGCGCCGCCTCAACCACATCCAAGTGCGCTGCACCCGTCACGCCGGCATAGCTGACGTAATACAAATAGCCTTCCGCCTGCTGGCAAAGCCGCTCCAAACGCGCTTGCGGTGTGGTCGGTGAGGCCAACGAAATCAGCGCCAATCCATTGTGCGCAAAGGCTGCACGGTAGGCATCGGCTTCCTCGGGCGGCAAGTCGACCAGCAACATGCCGTCCACACCGGCACGTGCTGCGTCCTTGGCGAAGGCCGCGGCTCCGCGAATCTCGACCGGATTCAGGTAGCCCATCAACACCACCGGTGTAGCGGAGTTGGTGCTGCGGAATTCGCGCACGCAATCGAGCACGTAGCCAAGCCCTGCCCCGCGTGCCAGCGCCCGCTCGGAACTGCGCTGGATTACCGGGCCATCGGCCATGGGGTCGGAAAACGGCACGCCCAATTCGATCACGTCCGCGCCGGCCTGCGCCAGCGCGTGCATGACCGGCACCGTCGCCGCAAGTGAAGGATCACCTGCGGTAAGGAACGGTACCAGTGCTTTGCGGCCTGTGTTGCGCAGGCCGTCCAACCGTTGTTGCAAACGGGTCATTCGTTCGCCGCAGCGACTTCGCCAGCCGACTTCAGGCGGCCAATCTGCACGCCAGCGGCCTTGTATTCATCGGCCAACTCGGAATCACCGACATCAATACCGCGCTCTTCACCCATGCCATCCAGATGCTCGTTGAGCATGCGGCGGTACATGGTGCTCATGTAATCAAGGAACGCCTTGCGCTCTTCGGCGGCAGCGATCGGCTTGACGTTGTTCAAGAACACGTGGGCATTGAAACGGGCGCTGGCAAACAG
>DAORUL010000203.1:0-2254 GCA_035433165.1 Thermomonas sp.
TGTCCAGCAGGTTGACGATGCGGCCCTCGTACGGGAACTGCATCACCGAGCTGGTGACCGAAATCCCGCGTTCCTTTTCCAGCGCCATCCAGTCGGATGTCGCGTGGCGCGCGGCCTTGCGGCCCTTGACCGAACCGGCCATCTGGATGGCACCACCGAACAGGAGGAGCTTCTCCGTGAGCGTGGTTTTGCCGGCGTCCGGGTGGGAGATGATGGCGAAGGTGCGGCGGCGCGCAGCTTCTGAGGCGACTTCTGACATTGCGCAATTATACCGGCGCGGGCAGGATGGCCACAGCCTGACAAAGTTGCGCCGGATGGACGAGCACCCGACCCACGCACTGGACGAAGACCAGCAAATTGCCGCCAGCCTGCCTGCCGCCATTGGCCCGTACCGCATTCTGGGTGTGCTGGGTGAAGGCGCGATGGGGCGCGTGTATCTGGCGCGTGAAACCCATCCGCCGCGCGAAGTGGCCTTGAAAGTCATGCGCGGTTTGTCACGCATGGCATTGGAGCGCTTTCATCGCGAAATAGATTTGCTGGGGCAACTGGAACATCCCGGCATCGTGCGTTTGTACGCCGCGGGCGAGGATGTGGTGGGCGGCTTGGTCTCGCCATGGTTTGCGCTGGAAGTGGTGCGCGGCCCGGATTTGCATGGTTATTTGCAGCGCGATCAGCCCGATCTGCGCGCCCGCATCACGTTGCTGGCCAAATTGGCGCGGGCGGTCGATTACGCGCATCGGCGCGGGATCGTGCATCGCGATCTCAAGCCTTCCAACGTGCTGGTCGATGAGCATGGCCAACCGAAAATTCTGGACTTCGGCATCGCCCGTTTGCACGGTGATGAGGGTGGCCAGATGACCCAAGCCGGACAGGTGATGGGCACCTTGCCCTACATGAGCCCGGAGCAGTTGGCGGGCAACACCCGCGACGTGGATGCGCGCAGCGATGTGTATGCACTGGGGGCGATGGGTTATGAACTGCTATCGGGGCAGTTGCCGCACCCGCGCTTGTCCACCTCGACGCTGTTCGAAGCCCTGGACATCGTGCGGCGTGGCAACCCGGAACCGTTGGAGCGAGTCAATAAACAGGCGCGTGGCGATATCAATCTGGTGGTGATGAAGGCGCTGGCGGGTGAGCCGGCCCAGCGTTATGACAGCGCCGCAGCATTTGCCGAAGATTTGGAGGCGATACTGGAGTCGCGTCCGATCCGCGCGCGTGCACCCAGTTGGACGTATCGCAGCGGGCGTTTCATTCGTCGCAATCGCGCGCTGAGTGCGGCAGTGGCTGTGGTTTTCGTGGCGCTGGTGGCGGCCACCATCATCAGTACCTTGGCAGCGCAACGTGCGCGCGTGGCATTGGCGCAGGCGCAGGCGCGCGCGAATGAACTGACTGCGGTCAACGGCTTCATGGAGCGCATGTTGACGGCAGCCGATCCCGAGCAAGCGCAAGGCCGCGATTTGCGCGTGCGCGACATTCTGGATGTGGCGGCTGCCGATCTGGACGGCGCGCAGCTGCCGGCCAGTGCCGTAGCCAGGCTGCAACAAACCCTGGGTGTGACGTGGCTGGGCCTGGGCGATGGCACACGCGCCGGTGCGGTGTTTGCGGCGGCTTTGGCGCATGCGGAGTTGCCGGCAGCACAGCGCGATGAATTGCTGTTGGGGCGCGCGCGCAGCGCGATTATTGCGGGCGACTACGCCAGGGGTGAGCAACAGCTTGGGCAATTGCGGGCGCGTCGCGCCACACTGGCGCCGGCGCTGCAAATTGCGATGGACGAATCCACCGCCGAATTGCTGCGCGAAAGTGGCAAGCAAAAGCAGGCCATTGCTTTGCTGCGTCAATTGCTGCCACAAGCGCGCCAACAGCTGGGTGCCGATTCTCAACGCAGCCTGGGTCTGCAATTGCAATTGTCATCGGCCCTGCAACTGGATGGCGACTATGCCGGCGCGCTGGAGGTGATCCGCGACGCCGCCGCCCGCCATCAACGCGTGCTGGGTGCCAAGCATCCGCAAACCCTGTATGCCTGGAACCAGCTCGGCATTGTGGAAAACAAAGTGGGCCATGCCGATGCCGCCGAAGCGGCGTTTCGTCGTGCCGCACAAGGCAGGCTGGCGGTGCTGGGCGAGAGTCATCCGGCAACGGTCATGAGTCAGTTCAATTTGGGTTCCTTCCTGATCGAGCACGGCAACGCCAAAGACGGTGTGCCGATGGTGCAACGGGCCAGTGCCTGGTTTGATGCCAATCGCCCCGACGGCGA
>DAORUL010000204.1:0-2253 GCA_035433165.1 Thermomonas sp.
ATCTGGATGTTGCCAACACCATTGGCCAACTGGGTGTGGGCGAGGCCCTCACTTCGATGTTGATGGACAAGGGCGTGCCGATGCCGGTCGAGAAAACCTTGATCGCACCCCCGCGCTGCCGGATGGGTGCGATTACCGATGCCGAGCGTGCGCAAGTGCGCGCAGGCAGCCCGGTGGGTGGCAAGTACGACACCCTGATCGACCGCGAATCCGCCTCGGAATTGCTGGCCAGGAAAGCCGATGCCAAAGCCGAACAAGCGCAAGCCCCGCAGGCGCAGACCCGCGAACAGGACCAGGCCAGTGCCAGCCACGGCTTTGGCGATGCAGTGAAGGATGCGCTGTTTGGTACCCGCCGCCGGCAAGGCATGATCGAATCCATGGCCAAGCAAACCGCCCGCACCGTAGGCAGCCAGGTAGGCCGGCAGATCATGCGTGGGCTGCTCGGCGGCATTTTTGGCGGCAAGCGTTGACCCCGCTGCCGCGCGCTCCCCATTCACTCCCTCATCGACAGAACTTCTCAATGAAATCCTTCGTTATCGTGAGTGCAATGCTCACAGCCATCACCCTGACCGCCTGCAAGCCACAGACACCCGCAGCGCCCGCCAGCACCGCCACTGCGTCCGCTGTGCAGGCACCGGCAACGCTCACCGGCACATTTTCCGGCACTCTGCCCTGCGCCGATTGCGCTGGTATCGACAGTACCTTGGTGCTGACGGCCGATGGCAAATACCACTTGACCGATGCCTATCAGGACAAGGATCACAGCAGCTTTGTTTCCGAAGGTGAGTACTCACTGGAAAGCAGCGGCAACACCTTGCATCTGCGGCCAAGCAACAAGGACGAGTACGACGGATATTACGCCGTCGTGTCGCCCACGCAGCTCACCATGCTCGATCGCGAAGGCAAAGCGATCGAGAGCCAGCTGAACTACACCCTGACCCGCAAGTAAGCGCATGGGCCGCTGGCGTCCGCCTGCCGAAAAAAGTACGGCTTTGATTACCCGTGCAGGCCATGACCGGCTGAAAGCGGAGCTGGATGAACTCTGGCGCATCAAACGCCCCGAGGTGGTGAAAGCCTTGGCGGCGGCGGCGGCAGAAGGCGACCGCTCCGAAAATGCCGAATACACCTATCGCAAAAAGCAACTAGGCGAAATCGACCGCCGTGTGCGCTACCTCAGCAAACGGCTGCCTGACTTGAAGGTCGTGGACACGGCGCCTTCCGACCGCGAGGCAGTGTTTTTTGGTGCGCAGGTGGAACTGGAAAACATCGCCTCGGGTGACACGGTGCACTATCGCATCGTGGGCCCGGATGAAACCGATGCCAAGCGCGGCTGGATCAGTATCGACGCCCCCTTGGCGCGGGTGATGCTGAAAAAGCACATCGACGACGAATTTGAAGTGCAACTGCCCAGCGGCACGGTGCGCTTTGCCATCATCGGTGTCCGCTATCCAGACGGGTAAGCGACATCAGGCGCGCAGTCTTCAAACACGCAGGCCAGCAAACTCCGGATGCCGGCGCATCCATGCATCGACATAGGAGCACTGCGGTTCCACCTGCAAACCGTGGTCACGGGCGTATTCCAACGCCGCCTTCACCAAGGCCGCCGCAATCCCGCGCCCGCCAATCTCGCCAGGCACGATGGTGTGGGTGATGACGATACGGCCATCGCCCATTGCGTATTCCACATAAGCAAGATGGCCATCGGCTTGCGTGACAAAACGATGCGCCGCGATATCGTGCGTGATGGCCGTCATGACAGACTCCTGAAAATTTGCATCATCCCAACAAGCTGCGGCTGAAATGCCCCAGGATGGCCGGCTGCAGCAGCACCGTGAACAACACGCCGTAGGCCGCGCCCCACAAATGCGCGCTGTGATTGACGTTGCCGCCGCCACGGCGATCCATCCAGATGCTGTAGCCCACATACAACACGGCAAACAAAAACGCCGGAATCGGCACCGGGATCGGGAAAATAATGAGCTTGGTCCACGGGTCGAACAAAATCGCCGCAAACAGCACCGCCGACACCCCACCCGATGCGCCCAGACTTCGGTAATTGGGGTCGCGCTGGTGTTTGATGAAGGTGGGCAGGATCGACACCACGATGGCCGACAGATAAAACAACACAAACCCCAGCGGCGTGATCCATGCCGAAAACACCCGCTCCACCGCACTGCCAAACGACCAGAACGTGATCATGTTGAACAGCAGGTGCATCCAATCCGCATGCACGAAACCGTAAGTCAACAGACG
>DAORUL010000205.1:0-2220 GCA_035433165.1 Thermomonas sp.
TGTCGCTGATTGCGATTACCGGCACCAACGGCAAGACGACGATCAGCCAATGCATCGCCCAGAGTTATCCAAAGCCCTGCGCCATTATCGGGACGCTCGGTGCCGGTTTTGCCGATGCCTTGATCGAAACCGGTTTCACCACACCGGAAGCGACGACACTGATGCGCTATCTCGCCGAGTTTCGTCGTGCCGGCGCGGCGGCCTGCGCCCTGGAAGCCAGCTCGATCGGCATTGAAGAAGGCCGGATGAACGGCGTGCGTGTTGACGTCGCCGTCTTCACCAACTTCACCCGCGATCATCTCGACTATCACGGCAGCATGGAAGCCTATGCCGCCGCCAAGGAAAAGCTGTTCTCCTGGCCCCGCTTGCGCACGGCAATCATCAATCTTGACGATGAACTCGGCGCCAAGCTGGCCCGCGAGACGACCGCCATGCGCGTTCTTGGTTACGCCATCGGCGAGCCAAAACGTGACTTTCCGGCGCTGGTGCGGGCTGAAAACCTGCTCGACACGCCCTTTGGCCAACGTTTTACCTTGGTGCTGCCGAACGGTCGCGCCATCGTCGATACCGGCCTGGTCGGGCGCTACAACGTGGCCAATCTGTTAGCCGTCGCGGCCGTCCTGCACGATGCCGGCCTGCCCGTGGCCGATGTGGCGCGCCGCTTGTCGGCATTGACACCGCCACCAGGCCGCATGGAGCGGGTTGGCGGCAATGGCGAGCCTTTGGTGGTGGTTGATTACGCTCACACCCCTGATGCCCTGGCGAATGCGCTGCTGGCCTTGCGCGATGTGGCAACGCAACGCGGCGGCCGCCTGTGCGCAGTTTTTGGTTGCGGTGGTGATCGCGACAAAGGGAAGCGTCCGCAGATGGGCGAAGTGGCTGAAAAGATGGCTGACCGGATTGTGGTGACGAGCGACAACCCGCGCAGCGAAGCGCCACAAAGCATCATCGACGAGATTCTGGCCGGCACAACGCGGGCCGAAGTCGAGATCGACCGCGCCGAAGCGATTCGCCGTGCTGTCCTTGAAGCCGATGTCAGCGATGTGATTTTGCTTGCTGGCAAGGGGCACGAGACTTATCAGGAGATTGCCGGTATTCGAACCCCCTTTTCCGACCTTGAGCAGGCGCAAGCCGCGCTTGCCTTGCGTCATCCCAATTTCAAGGAGGTGGCAGCTTGAACTGGCTACTCTCGCAAGTCGCGCAAACCCTGGGTGCGCGTATGGTTGGCGCCGATGTGGCGTTGACCGCAGTTTCCACCGATACGCGCGGCGTGGCTGCCGGGCAGTTGTTCATAGCGCTACGCGGGGCGCGTTTCGACGCCCATGATTTTCTTGATCAGGCGGTTGCCAGTGGTGCTGCCGCCTTGTTGGTGGCCGATGAAAGCAAACTGCCGGCCGGTGTTTCCGCGCTGGTGGTCGACGACACGCTGCTGGCGCTGGGGCGTCTGGCCGCTGCCTGGCGCGCCCAGTTCAGCTTGCCGCTGATTGCCGTCACGGGGTCCAACGGAAAAACCACCACCAAGGAAATGATTGCCGCCATCCTCAAGGCCCAGTTCGGTGATGCGGTGCTGGCGACGCGCGGCAACTTCAACAACGATATTGGTTTGCCCATCACCCTGCTTGGCCTGAATGCCACGCATCGCGCCGCGGTGATCGAGATGGGGATGAATCATCCCGGTGAAATTGCTTATCTGGCGCCGATTGGCGCACCGACCGTGGCGCTGGTGACTAACGCGCAGCGGGCCCACCTTGAAGGGATGGGCGATCTCGATGAAGTGGCGCGGGAGAAGGGTAGTGTCTTCGTTGGCATGCCGGCAAATGGCGTTGCGGTGATCAATGCGGATGACCGTTATGCCCCAACCTGGCGCGAAATGGCGGGCGCCCACGCGGTGTGCACTTTTGGCATCGATCATGCCGCCGATGTCTCGGGCAAGGTTCGTCAACATGGATTGGAAACGGCGCTTCAGTTGAGCGCGCCGGAAGGCGAGGCGGAAATTCGCTTGTCCATTCCCGGTCGGCACAATGCCCGCAATGCGGTGGCTGCTGCTGCGGCTTGTCTCGCCGCCGGCTTGCCGTTGGCAGCGGTGGTCGCGGGGCTGGAAAGTTTTGCCGGCGTCAAGGGGCGCTTGCAGCGCCGTGCCGGCATCAAGGGCGCTGAAATTCTTGACGATACCTACAACGCCAATCCGGATTCAGTACGGGCCGGGATCGACGTGCTGGC
>DAORUL010000206.1:0-2178 GCA_035433165.1 Thermomonas sp.
TTAGAGCAGAAGACTCATAATCTTTTGGTTCCAGGTTCGAGTCCTGGTGGGCCCAGTTCCTGGACTGCGGGTGATCTGCCCACCACGGTGCGAGGCCAATCCCATTGGTCACCAATCAAGACTTGAACCAAGTCATGCCACAAGCAGCATCGGCTTTAACCCATGCCTGGACTGCCCGTCTGGGCTTGCCTAGAGTTTGTGCCCACCCAACAGACTGCGCGCCACCGCCTCGGCGGCTTTGATGCCGTCCACACCGGCCGACAAAATGCCACCGGCGTAGCCTGCGCCTTCACCGGCGGGGAATAGGCCGCGGGTATTGCGGCTGTGGCCGTCATCAAAGCGGGTGATCCGCAGTGGTGAGGAGGTGCGCGTTTCCACGCCGGTCAGCACCGCGTCGTCCATGGCGAAGCCACGGATTTGTTTGTCGAATGCGGGCAGGGCTTCGCGGATCGCCTCGATCGCATAGCGTGGCAGCGCCTCGTCGAGCGACCCCAACGTGATGCCGGGCGTGTACGACGGCAACACCGCGCCAAGGGCGGTGGACGGGCGATTGCGCAGGAAGTCGCCCACGCATTGCGCCGGTGCGCAGTAGTCGCCACCGCCCAGAGCGAAAGCCTGTGCCTCCCAGTGCCGTTGCAGCGCAATCCCGGCCAGCGGGCCCTCGCCATAAGGCGCGAAATCCTCCGGCGTGATGCCCACCACAATGCCGGCGTTGGCATTGCGTTCGTTGCGCGAGTACTGGCTCATGCCATTGGTGACCACGCGGCCCGGCTCGCTGGCGGCGGCGACGACTGTCCCACCCGGACACATGCAGAAGCTGTACACCGAACGCCCGTTGCGGGCGTGGTGGACCAGCTTGTAATCGGCCGCACCCAGCAACGGATGCCCGGCCTGCGGGCCGAACCGCGCGCGATCTATCACCGCCTGCGGGTGCTCGATGCGGAAGCCCACCGAGAATGGCTTCGCCTCCAGGTGCACGCCGCGGGCGTGCAGCATGGCGAAGGTGTCGCGTGCGCTGTGCCCCAGCGCCAGCACCACGTGGTCGGCGCGCAGCTGCTTGCCGCTGGCCAGCGCCACGCCACGCACGTGGCGGGTGCCGGCGGCATCAGTCTCGACCAGCAGGTCGTCGACGCGCTGGCCGAAGCGGATCTCGCCGCCCAGCGACTCGATGGTCGCGCGCATCTTCTCGACCATCGACACCAGCCGGAACGTGCCGATGTGCGGCTTGCTGACGGTGAGGATTTCCTCCGGCGCGCCGGCGGCCACGAATTCGGTGAGCACCTTGCGGCCGTAGTGCTGCTTGTCGCTGATCTGGCTGTACAGCTTGCCGTCCGAGAACGTGCCCGCGCCGCCCTCGCCGAACTGCACGTTGGACTCCGGGTCCAGCACCTTGCGGCGCCACAGGCCGAAGGTGTCCACGGTGCGCTCGCGCACCGCCTTGCCGCGCTCGAGGATGATCGGGCGAAACCCCATCTGCGCCAGCACCAGGCCGGCGAACAGCCCGCACGGCCCCATCCCGATCACCAGCGGACGCAGCGGCAATTGCGGCGGGGCTTTGGCCACGAATTTGTACGTGGTATCCGGTGTGGGGTGCAGCTTGCTGTCTGCGTTATCGCGGGCACGCTGCAACAGCTCGGCTTCCCGCGGGGTGTCCACATCCACCGCATAAATCAGCACGATTGCGCCGCGTTTGCGCGCATCGTAGCTGCGCTTGGCGATGCGGTAGCCGGTCAATTCGGTTGCCGCAATGCCCAGCCGCGCCACGATGGCCGCGCCGAGTGCGGCGTCGGTGTGATCCAGCGGCAATTTGAGATCGGTGATGCGCAGCATGGGCAGGACTTACTTCAAGGTGCGTTCGAATAATGCGTGGATGCGGCGGTATTCGTCATACCAGCTGTCGGGATGGGTAAAGCCATGCCGCTCCAGCGGATACGGCGCAAGTTCCCATTTGTCTTTGCGCAACTCGATGAGTTTTTGCGTCATCACCACCGAATCACGGAAGAACACATTGTCGTCGATCATGCCATGCGCGATCAGCAAATCATCTTGCAGGCCGGCCGCAAATTCGATGGGCGACGAGCGCGTGTACGCTTCGGGGTCGAGCTCGGGCGTGTTGAGGATGTTGGACGTGTATTCGTGGTTGTACTGCGACCAATCGGCCACCGGGCGCAGCGCGGC
>DAORUL010000207.1:0-2175 GCA_035433165.1 Thermomonas sp.
ATGCGCTGCGCACGCACAAGGACGCGCTGGGGTCGCTGGTGGCCCTGGAGATGGGCAAGTCCAAGCCGGAAGGCGACGGCGAAGTGCAGGAAATGATCGACATCGGCGAGTTCGCCGTGGGCCTGTCGCGCCAGCTGTACGGCCTGACCATGCACAGCGAACGCCCCGGCCATCGCATGTATGAACAATGGCACCCGCTGGGTATTGTCGGCGTGATCTCGGCATTCAATTTCCCGGTTGCAGTGTGGGCATGGAACAGTTTCATTGCCGCGATCTGCGGCGACATCACGGTGTGGAAGCCGTCGCCCAAGACCCCGTTGTCGGCGATTGCGTCGATGAAAATCTGCAACGAAGCGCTGCGTGCCGGCGGCTTCCCCGATATATTCTTCCTGTTCAACGATGCCGGCAGCGAGCTGGCGCAGCAGTTCGTGGATGACAAGCGCATCCCGCTGATCAGCTTCACCGGCAGCACCAAGGTGGGCCGCATGGTGGGCGAAAACGTGGCGCGCCGCATGGGCCGCAGCCTGCTGGAGTTGGGCGGCAACAATGCGATCATCGTCGATGAAACCGCCGACCTGAAACTGGCCATCCCCGCCATCGTGTTCGGCGCGGTGGGTACGGCCGGCCAGCGTTGCACCACCACCCGTCGCCTGATCGTGCATGCGTCCATGTACGACGAAGTGCTGGCCAAGCTCATCACTGCCTACAAGCAAGTGGAAGGCAAGATCGGCGATCCCACCGACCCGGCCAACCTGATGGGCCCACTGAACAGCCGTGATGGCGTGAACGCGTATCTGGATGCCATCGCCAAGGCCAAGGCCGCCGGTGGCAAGGTGGAAACCGGTGGCACCGCCATCGACCGCCCCGGCAATTTCGTGCTGCCGGCGATTGTGACGGGCCTGACCAACGAAGCTGAAATCGTCCAGCACGAAACCTTCGCGCCGATCCTGTACGTGATGCGCTACGACACGCTGGATGACGCCATCGCCATGCAAAACGCCGTGCCGCAAGGCTTGTCGTCCTCCATCTTCACCACCAACCTCAAGCACGCCGAAGCGTTCCTCGGTGCGGCCGGTAGCGACTGCGGCATTGCCAACGTCAACATCGGCACCAGCGGCGCGGAAATCGGCGGCGCATTCGGTGGCGAAAAAGAAACCGGCGGCGGCCGTGAATCGGGTTCCGACGCTTGGCGCGCCTATATGCGCCGGCAGACCAATACAATCAATTATTCCGACTCGCTGCCGCTGGCGCAGGGCATCAAATTCGACTTGTAATCTTGATCTGCACCGCGTGTGTTCGCACACTAGGGGTCTGCATCGATGCTCCGCACAGTCACGCTCTGCAAAGGACAGCAATGAACGTACCAGCCCGCCAGACCAATTCCCTCGCCGTGGTCAGCCTTGTCTGCGGCATCCTGGGCTGGACCTTGCTGCCGTTTCTAGGCAGCATCATCGCGATCATCTGCGGGCATATGGCGCGCAGCGAAATCCGGCGCTCCCCTGCCACCCAGGAAGGTGACGGCTTGGCCGTTGCCGGCTTGGTGATGGGGTATCTGGTGATCGTGTTTTCGGTACTTGCGGTCATCGCGGTCATCCTGTTTTTTGGTGGGCTTGCCGCGGTATTGGCATTAGCAGGCGCAGGGCACTGACACTTGTACTCACTCGCCCGCCCATTCCTGTTTGGGGTTGATGCCGAGCGTGCGCACGGCATGGGCCTGTTGTCTCTGGAAGCTGCCTACCGCTGCGGCATGCGCTCGCTATTGGCCAAACCGCCACGACCGATGCCGGTCAAGGTATTGGGCCTGACCTTTCCCAACCCGGTGGGTCTTGCCGCCGGGATGGACAAGAACGGCGCGCATATTGATGCCTTGTTGGCCTTGGGATTTGGCTTTGTGGAAGTGGGCACGGTCACCCCGTTGCCGCAAGCAGGCAACCCCAAGCCGCGCATGTTCCGCCTGCCCCAGCACGAAGCGGTGATCAACCGCATGGGCTTCAACAACGACGGCGTGGACGTGCTGGTGCGCAATGTCGAGCGCGCCAAACGCAAGTCCGGTTTGCTGGGTATCAATATCGGCAAAAACAAGGACACCCCCAATGCCGATGCCGCCGCCGATTATGTGTTGTGCCTGCGCAAGGTGTATGCGTTGGCAGACTATGTGGCGGTGAATATTTCATC
>DAORUL010000208.1:0-2135 GCA_035433165.1 Thermomonas sp.
GGTGCGCGCGCAGGCAATGGCGAGCGAATTGGGATTGCAGTGGGTGTTGGAGTGTCACTCGGGGCCGCAAATAGTGGTGTTGAGCCTGCCAGCGGGCGGCAGTTTTGCTTGGCGCCAGTTGACCGGGGACTTCGAGATCCCCGACAAAAGCTGCCAAGGGCAGTGGTTACGGCTCACCAATCCAGTGTCGGGTGGGGCCGGGCAGCGGGTTGCGGGCGAACTGTGGTTGGCAAACATGCAGATTGAACGGCTTGCCAATTGATCGAGCCGTTGTAGTCCACCCAGCCTATTGCCATTATCGATGAATGCGCGGAGGATCAAGCCTACCGCGTGTCTTGCGCTTGCCGGAAGCAAGGGGGTGCTGCATGGACGTCGTGATTGTGGATGATCTGCCGTCGGCCCGCACGTTGATGCGGCATGTTGTTCAGGAAATCGGGCCGCAGCTCAATGTGCATGATTTTGGCGTGCCCGAAGACGCACTGAATTGGTGCGAGGACAATCGTCCCGATTTGCTGCTGCTGGATTACCGCATGCCGGGCATGGATGGGCTGGAACTGGCCAGGGCATTTCGCAAATCGCTGCGCAATCGGGATGTGCCCATCGTGCTGGTCACGGTGGTGGATGATGCGCCAGTGCGGCAGGCGGCGCTGGATGCCGGTGTCATCGACTTTGTGGTCAAGCCCATTAAACCTCGTGACGTGCGTGCGCGCTGCCGTAATCTGCTGCAACTTCGGCAGCAGTCCGAATCGGTCAAGCAACGTGCGTTGTCACTGGAGCAGCGTTTGCTGGCCAGCATGCATGAAGTGGAAGAGCGCGAGCGTGAAACCCTGTCGCGGCTGGCACGCGCCATCGAGTTTCGTGATACCGGCACCAGCGCTTATCTGGAACGCATGGCGCATGTGGCGGGGGTGATTGCAGAAGGGCTTGGCTTGCCCGAAGAACAAGTGCGCCTGATCGAATTGGCGGCGCCACTGCACGATATCGGCAAGATTGCCATTCCCGATGCCATCTTGATGAAGCCCGGCCCGCTGGAGCCGCATGAGCGTGACCATATGAAGCAGCACCCGCGGATCGGCTATGAGCTGTTGCAGGACAGCCAGAATCGTTTTATCCAGGTGGGCGCGCAAATCGCCCTGCGCCATCATGAATGGTGGGATGGCAGTGGCTATCCGGACGGCCTGCGTGGACATGCCATTCCGATTGAAGCGCGGGTGGTGACGGTGGCCGATGTGTTCGATGCGCTGCTGTCGCCACGGCCCTATAAACAGGCGTGGAGCATTGGGCGCACCCTGGAATACATCGGCGTGCAAAGCGGCACCATGCTCGATCCAGCGTGCGTGCGCGCATTGATGAACAATTTGCCGCGCATCTACGACATCTGCGATCGGTATTCCCACGTCCAACCCGACCGAGTCACGGGTTGAGGGCTTGCGCGTGGGCATCGGCCTCATTTGGTCAAAGTTGCAACAGCGTGATGACAGTGAACACGCGCAAGTTTTCGTGCGTATTGTCATCACGTTTTTGTTTTGCCTGTATCTGGGTTGGCTAGTCGGCTCAGGCAACACCAGTCCGCAGTTGCGCGCCACGTGGGTGATTTTGTTGGCCGAGTTGGGGCTGTCGGTCGCCTTGCTGGCGGCCATCGTGGTGTCGCCGGCCCCCTCGCACCCGCGTCGATGGCTGGGCATGCTGGCGGATTATGCGTCGATGGGCGGCGTGATGTACTTGCAGGGCGAGCAGGCCGCGCCGCTGTATGCGGTGTATCTGTGGGTCACCATCGGCAATGGTTTGCGCTACGGCTCGCGTTATCTATACGCCGCAACCGTGTTGGCGGCGCTGTCCTTTGGCAGCATGGCAGCAATGACGCCGTATTGGCAGCAAAACCCCTACCTGTCGTGGGGCTTGCTGTTGGGGTTGGTGGCAGTACCGCTGTATTTCGCCAGTTTGTTGAAAGCCTTGACGGTTGCGATGGAAGACGCGCGACGCGCCAATCAGGCCAAGAGCCGTTTCCTGGCAAACATGAGCCATGAGTTTCGCACCCCATTGAATGGGCTTTCGGGTATGTCGGAATTGTTGGCCAGCACCCGTCTGGATGCCGAGCAACGCGGTTATCTGGAAACCCTGCAAGCAGCAACGCG
>DAORUL010000209.1:0-2112 GCA_035433165.1 Thermomonas sp.
GTTGCCGATGCATTGAGCGCCCCGAAACCCGCAACCTCCAAATCATCGGCAACCACCGGCAGCGACAAATCCGCACCACGTATTGACATGTCGCAATACGAGGGTGTTGCCGGCACCAAAGCGGCCGGTCAGGCGGTGGGTAGCGGCGTGGCGGTACCCAGCACCGGCATTCCCGACCCAAGCTATGTCTTCTTCCGTCGCATCGGTGATGGCCCGGAAGGCCCGATTGGTGCGCTGGGCGTGCCATTGAGTGCTGGCCGGTCGATGGCGGTGGATCCACGCGCAACGCCGTTGGGTGCACCAGTATTCATCTCCGGCACCCAGCCGGGCAGCAGTGCGCCGATGCGGCGCTTGATGTTCGCGCAGGATACCGGTGGCGCGATCCGCGGCAGTGTGCGTGGCGACTTCTTCTGGGGCTTTGGCGACAAGGCCGGCAAGATGGCATTGGCGACCAACCAACCCGTGCAAATGTGGCTGTTACTGCCCAAATCCGTTGCGGGCAGCGCCGCCGCCAGTGGCATCAAGACCCGTGGTGCACCGGTGGGCCTGCGCGATTGCGCCGTTCCTGATGATGAGTTGTGCGTCGAGGAATAACCCGATAACGCCATTTGCCGGCACGGCATACACCTTCCGGCAAATGGCCGTCTTGTCGATGGCTATTTAGCCTGTGCTATCGCCGGGCGCGCATGTCGCACTGCCCGGGCCTTGCTGCAGGAACGCCATGCTCGACGATCTGCTGCCGTATTACGAAAACGAACTGACCTACCTGCGGCGTTTGTCGAAGGAGTTCGCAGCCAAGTACCCGAAAATCGCCTCGCGCTTGCAGATGGAAGGCGAGGTCTGCGAAGACCCGCACGTTGAGCGGATGATCGAGTCGTTTTCATTTCTGACTGCGCGCATCCACAAAAAGCTCGACGACGAATTCCCGCAGATCACCGAGGCGATGCTGTCGGTGCTGTACCCGCATTTTTTGCGTCCGGTTCCCTCGATGTCGGTGGCCCAACTGCAACTCGCCCCGGGCACCGACATCAGCGAGATGCAGGAGCTGCCGCGGCATAGCCAATTGCTCAGTCGCCCGGTGCAAGGCCTGCAGATCCGTTATCGCACTGCATATGCGGTGGAGGTCTGGCCCATCCGAATTGCACAAGCGCAACTGGAGGCCGCCGAACGCTCGGCGTTTGCAGTGACTCGCAATGACACCGTGGCAACCTTGCGCTTGCGCATCGAAACCACCGGCCAGCAACCGCTCTCGCAACTGCCCATTCAACGCCTGCGCCTGTATTTGGAAGGCGAAAGTCCGCTCGTGCATGCCCTGCACGAATTGCTGCTCAACTCGGTTGCCAGCATTACCCTGCGCGCGCCCGAGGGCGAGCCGCAGGTCGCGCCGGTACGCCTGCCGGCATCGGCGTTGCAACCGGTGGGCTTTGCCGAAGACGAAGCCCTGCTGGACTACGACCCGCGCTCATTCCTGGGGTATCGCCTGTTGCAGGAATATTTCGTCCTGCCCGAAAAATTCTTGTTCGTTGATCTTGTCGGCCTGGATCTTTCGCGGTTCAAACAAGCAGTTGAAATTGCCATCGAGTTCAACCCGTTTGGCCGCCCGGAACGTCTGCAACGGCTGGAACAAACCGTCTCTGCCGATACCTTCCGGTTGTTTTGCACGCCGGTGGTCAACCTGTTCAAACAACAGGGCGAGCCCATCCGCTTGGCGCACGAGCGTCACGAATACCAGATTGTCCCGGATGTGCGCCGGCCGTTGGGGCTGGAGGTGTACTCGGTGGATTGGGTGCGCAAATTCAGCCGCAGCCCCACCGGCAATGATTCGGTGGAGTTCCACCCGGCGTATTCGGTACAGCATGCATTGCATGACGATGGCGAAGGCCACTATTGGTATCTGCAGCGACGGCCTTCGCTGCTGCCCAATGATGACGGCACCGATGTGATGCTGAGCTTGGTGGATCGCGACATGAACCCCAATACTCCGTCGGTCGATACGCTTTCTGTCAGCCTGACCTGCACCAATCGCGACCTGCCTTCACAATTGCCGTTTGGCGGTGAAGACAGCCTGCTGCAACCCGAACAAGGTGGCGTCATTTCAGGTGCGCGCATGCT
>DAORUL010000210.1:0-2100 GCA_035433165.1 Thermomonas sp.
AGGTCGGGCACGCCCAGCGAATTGGCCGCCACGCCGCCGCCCGACAGATACAGCGCGCGATAGCCCACACGCTTGGCCATCAAGCCGGCATACGCGGTGATGGCACCCATCACCTGCAACGGAGATTCTTGCTGGATCGCGCTACGAAAACGTGCGCCTGCGGACATCGTGGACATGCTGGGCTCCTTGCGAAGCCCCCATTTTAGCGCGGGACCACCAGCCACGCCCGCTACAGTGCAGACTTGATCCGCTCGCGCAGCGTTGCCGCTCCCTGTGCGTCCAGTTCACCCAACACGCCCCGCTGCGGTTTGGGGATATGTGCGACCGCATCACTGCCACCGAACACATAGTGCTCAAACAATGCGCGCCAGTTTTCCCGCAACGGCGCAGGCAGACTGTGCAACGCCAGCCGGGCAAGCAATAGCGCATCCATGCCCGATACCGGTGGCGGCGGCATCCACCAATAGTTGATCAAGCCGTTGAGCACATCCAGGGATTCAACCTGATGCCACCACAACGGTGGCAGGTACAGTGCATCGCCAGGCTCCAACACGGTCACCAAGGCGTTGTCCAACGCTTCGCGCAAGCGCGGGTGACGTTCAAAGTCTGGCTGGTCCGGGCGCGCCAGGGTGATCGCCGCGCCCGTTGGCGCAAAATCCAGCGGCCCGATATACAGGTTGGCGACCTGCCCGGTGGGAAACAGCGTGAAGCGACGTTGGCCACAAACGGCCACGGCAATATTGTGCGAGACATCAAAATGCGCCGGCGTGGTCACCTGATTGCCGACCCATAACCGTGGCAACACCGCTGCAGGCAGGCAAGGCATCGGATGATTGGCAACAAATGCGGGCATGCAATCGGCGATCAATGCACTTTGCAGCGCCACCCCCGGCACGGCGCCCTGGCTGCGGCTAAACGCCGCCAGGCGCGTCAAGGCAGCAGTCAGACTGACCTTGAAGTGTTGATAGTTGAAACCATCACCGGCAGCGTTGTAGCCCACCACGCCATTGGCCTCGGGCGGCAAGTGCAGCACATCCACTGCCGCGCCACTATCCAGCGCTGCCAGCGCTTGCGCGAATGCGCTGTGCGATTGACACGCCGCGTGCACCAACGGCCAGTCTCGACACAAGCCGCGCAGCACGCATGGCCGGCCCGCAGCGACCACATCGGCAAGCTCGAATGCTTGCGAATCAACGCACTGGCCGTTGCCGTATTCCTCGATGGGACTACTCATACGATTGCATTTCCGATTGCGTTTGCAGCGCCATCGCTCCCTCCCTGTATCTAGATTGGGTGGCTGAAGCCAGTTTCCGGAGTTGCGCCATGCCGTCCTGTCAAAAATACGCGCAAAAAGGGCCGGCACATGGCCAGCCCTTTGGAGTACTGCGAATGAAACGACTGCGTGTGCTTACAGCAAATGCGCCACGCCGGCGCGCTCCTCTTCCAATTCAGCCAAGGTCTTGTCCATTGCCGCACGACTGAAGTCATCCACCGGCAGGCCTTCCACGCGGGTGTATTCGCCATTGGCGCAGATCACCGGTACGCCGTACATCACGGTTTCCGGAATGCCGTAGCTGCCATCGGACGGCACACCCATCGTCACCCACTTGCCATCGGTGCCCAGCGCCCAGTCGTGCATATGGTCGATGGCGGCGTTGGCCGCCGAGGCGGCCGAAGACAGGCCGCGTGCCTCGATGATGGCGGCGCCGCGCTTGCCGACGGTGGGGATGAAGGTGTTCGCGTTCCAGTCGGCGTCGTTGATCTTGTCCGCAAGCGACGCGCCGCCCACGGTGGCGAAGCGGTAGTCCGGGTACATGGTCGGCGAATGGTTGCCCCACACCACCAACTTCTCGATGTCGGCCACGGCCACGCCGGCCTTGTTCGCCAGCTGACTCAATGCGCGGTTGTGGTCCAGACGCAGCATCGCGGTGAAGTTCTTGGCCGGCAGGTCCGGCGCGGATTTCATGGCGATGTAGGCATTGGTGTTGGCCGGGTTGCCGACCACCAGCACCTTCACGTTGCGCGATGCCACCTTGTTCAGCGCGGCGCCCTGGGCGGTGAAGATCTTGGCGTTCTCCAGCAGCAGGTCCTTGCGCTCCA
>DAORUL010000211.1:0-2080 GCA_035433165.1 Thermomonas sp.
AATGCAGTTCGATGTCTGCCTCCAGCGCCGCACCGATCTTGCCCTCGGCACGCAGTGGCTCCAACGCCTTGGTGACATGTTCGCGCAGGTCCAGCAGGCCTTCGAAATCCTTGGCTGCCAGCGGTGCGTCTTCCGGCAGCGCGGTCAGCCCGGTGAACCATGTGGCCAGCAGCACATTGCCTTCACGCTGGCCAGGCAAATGGCCCCACAACTCGTCGGCGGTGAAGCTCAGGATCGGCGCAATCCAGCGGGTGAAGCTTTCCGCAATCAGATACATCGCGCTCTGCGCGCTGCGTCGGCCGGCTGCGTTTTCCGGCATCGTGTACAGACGATCCTTGGTGACGTCCAGATACAGCGAGCCCAAATCGACGCTGCAGAAATTCATCAGCGTTTGCACCACCAGGGCGAAATCGTAATTGGCGTACGCCGCCTCGATGGTTTGCTGCACCTGCCAGGCACGATGCACGATCCAGCGATCCAGTGCCACCATGTCTTGCGCTGCAACCAGATGCTGCGCCGGATCGAAGCCGGACAGATTGCCCAGCAAGAAGCGTGCGGTATTGCGAATGCGGCGGTAGGCGTCGGCATTGCGCTTGAGGATTTCCTGCGACAGCGACATCTCGTTGCTGTAGTCGGTGCTGGCAATCCACAGGCGCAGGATGTCCGCGCCCAGCTTGTTCATGATGTCCTGCGGCTCGATCCCGTTGCCCAGTGATTTGGACATCTTGCGCCCGTGTTCATCGACGGTGAAGCCGTGGGTCAGGCATTGCCGATACGGCGCGGCCTTGTCCATCGCCACACCGGTCAGCAGCGAACTCTGGAACCAGCCACGATGCTGATCGGAGCCTTCCAAATACAAATCCGCCGGCTTGCCCAAACCGCGCGCGGCCACCACGCATTCGTGGGTGACACCGGAGTCGAACCAGACATCCAGAATGTCGGTGATCTTGTCGTAGTCCTTGGCTTCGTCGCCCAGCAACTCGGAAGTGTCCAGTGAATACCAGACATCGATACCACCCTGCTCCACCTTAGCGGCCACCTCATGCATCAGCGTGACCGTGCGCGGGTGGATGTCGCCGGTTTCGCGATGCACGAACAGGGCAATCGGCACGCCCCAGGTGCGCTGGCGCGAGATCGTCCAGTCCGGACGCCCATCCACCATGCCGGCGATGCGCGCCTGTCCCCACTCCGGGTACCACTTGACCGTTTCAATCGCGGCCAAGGCATCGCGGCGCAGGCCGGCCTGCTCCATCGAAATGAACCACTGCGGGGTGGCACGGAACGCAATCGGCGTCTTGTGCCGCCAGCAATGCGGATAGCTGTGGGTGATCTTGCTGAAAGCCAGCAGCGTGCCGTTGTCACGCAGCACCTCGACAATCGCGTCGTTGGCTTTCCACACATGCAACTGGGTCAGGTCCACATCGCCGGCGTTCGGTGTGGACGGCAGATACACGCCGCGCCCATCGACCGGATTGAGCTGCGCTGCCGTGTACTTTTCGATCAAGCCGTATTTTTGCCCCACCACGAAGTCTTCTTGGCCGTGGCCGGGGGCGGTATGCACCGCGCCGGTACCGTCTTCGGCACTGACGTGATCGCCCACCAGCACGGGGATATCGCGCTCGGCGTAGAACGGATGCGCAAACAGCAAGCCTTCGAGTTTTTCACCGGTGGCGCGGCCAAGGATGGTCACTGCCTCCACGCCATAACGCTTGAGGGCTTTCTCGGCCAAGGCCTCGGCCAGAACCAACCAGCGCCGCGTGCCATCGGCCTTGGCGAGACCTTCCACCAACACGTAATCAAGTTCCGGCCCCAACGAAATGGCCAGCGAGGCCGGCAGTGTCCACGGCGTGGTGGTCCAGATCGGGATGGCCACGTCCACGCCTTCCGGCAATTCGCTGCCGAAGGCGCGGCTGACTTGCTGGCCGTTGCGTGCGCTGTAGGCCACGTCCACCGCCGGCGAAGTTTTGTCCTGATATTCGATCTCGGCTTCGGCCAGTGCGCTGCCGCAGTCGAAGCACCAGTACACCGGCTTCACCCCGCGCAGCAGATGGCCGTTATCCACCACCTTGGCCAGCGCGCG
>DAORUL010000212.1:0-2078 GCA_035433165.1 Thermomonas sp.
GCAGGCCGTCATTGGGCAGGCCGCAAGATGGCCACCCAGGTGCCGCCATCGGCACAGGGCTCGCTTCGCCAACGCAGCCCACGCGCATCCAATGCGTCCAGCAGCGGCGCAGGAAGCAGCGGCGTCAACACTTCCAGCGCCTGCCCTGGCTGCAATGCATCCGCCGCCGCCAGCGCCCGAACCAGTGGCTCGGGGGCCGGCAGAGCCCGCAGATCCAGCGTCTTCACTGCGCCAACGCCCGTGTCCCACGCCATTCCACTTGCAGCCATAGTTTGGTGTTGTCCCGCGAGAAGGCATTGGCGCGATAGTCCGCCAGTTTGACCAACCCATTCAAGCCACCCGGCAACGGGAAGCCCAGCGATGCATTCCATTCGCGGCCATAGCGGACACTGCCCACATCGGAGCGGTAGTCGTGCCATGCCACGGCCCACGCCAGCTTGCCGTCATATTTGCCACGGCCGAACTTGCCACCGGCGCTCAGATAGCGGTCTTCCAACCCCTTGGCCGGCGTCACCCCAAACTGGTCATCCCAACCATTGAATGCGTGCAAGGTGGCCAGTGGTGTTTGCAGCGCCGTCACGCCATCGCCGCCCAGGTGTTCCCAGCCCGCACGCAGGGTGTTTTTCCCTTGCGTCCAGCTGGGTTCAACCAGCCAGTAGTTGTGCGAGAAATGCGCAGGATTTTGCGCATAATCGGTTTGCCGCGCCAGCTCTGCGGCCCAGCCAAAGCCTTGCCCACTCTTGTCCAGTGCGCCGGTCCAGCGCAGACCCCAGGTTGCGGTGGAGGCGCTGGCCACATCCTTGTCCTCGTGCAGGTAGCCGTAACCCACCCACTGCTGGTTGCCGCGCTTGAATGCCAGATTCAGCAGATGCGTATCCAAATCACGCGCGCGAGCCAACGTATTCAATGCGTGGTCGCCGGCGGCGCGGTGCACCTTGTCCAACCAGAAATAATTGAGGGTCAGCCCCGCCACCGGCTTCCACTGCGCACCGATGGCATCGAACGTCTGTTCATTCTGCCGCCAGCCCACATTGCCTACCCAACGCTGGTTATCCAGTGCGATGCGCTGCCGACCGACGGTGATACCACCCTGTGCGTTTTTCCAGCCCACCCATGCCTGGTTGAGTTCGGCACCCGTAGGGTCCATCACCACCGGATATTGCGTCTTGCCATTGGCACCACTGTTGTAATTGCCTGCACCGGCAACACCCTCGCCTTCCAGCAACACCGTCCACCCGGGGGCGGGCGCCAGCCGCAAACCCGCACGCAAACGTGCGGTGGTGGCTTCGGCATTGCGCGTGAAGCCGGCATCGTCGACAGACTCGTGGCGAACACGCAAATCCCATTCAAAACTGGATTTTGCTGCATCTGCTGCATCTGCTGCATACAGTGCAGGTGATGCCAGCAAACCAATGGCAATTGCAGAACACAAACGTGCGGAAGTGGACATCGGGAGGTCCTTGGGGAAAGTTGCCGCTAGCCTAGGTCCTGTCTGTTTTTGTTCGTTGATGCAAATCAAGTTTGGAGATCACGCACCACCACGATTGACGCAGGTCAAGTACTCCCGTTTACCCACCTCAGCTCCGCCGGTTTTTGATTTGTATCAACGATCCAACCCCCTTCGCCACTCAAGCTTGCGGCCAATTCCAGGCTTACACCTCAACAGGGAACTTCACGATGAAACCCGTCCTCCGCTACGCCGCTTTCGCCATGGCCATCACAGCCACACTGGTGATGTCGGCCTGCCGTATCGAACAACCTACTCCTGCGCCCAACGGTGCCGTACAGCAAGAAGAAACCGGGGGCTCGGCCAAGGGCGATTTCGGCCCACCGGTTGGCGAACCGGTGGAAGCGATCCTGACCTCACCCCCGCATGTGCCACCAGCAACCGGGCGTAGCCATCCTGCCAAGGTCATCGTCACCCTGGATGTGATCGAAAAAGAAATGCCGATCTCCGAAGGCGTCACCTACACCTTCTGGACCTTTGGTGGCACTGTTCCGGGCAGCTTCATCCGCGTGCGCCAAGGTGACACCGTGGAGTTCCACCTGCGCAACATGCCCGACAGCAAGATGCCGCA
>DAORUL010000213.1:0-2070 GCA_035433165.1 Thermomonas sp.
GCCTGCAAGGCGCAGATCGGGTCGATTTCAGTCACCACCACGCGCGCGCCGTAAGCACGCAGCGAATGCGCGCTGCCCTTGCCCACATCGCCATAGCCGCACACCACCGCCACTTTGCCGGCCAGCATCACGTCCATCGCCCGCTTCAGACCATCGGCCAGTGATTCGCGGCAGCCGTAGAGGTTGTCGAACTTGGATTTTGTCACCGAGTCATTGACGTTGATCGCCGGCACCAGCAGCTTGCCCACTTCCGCCAGTTGATACAGGCGATGCACGCCGGTGGTGGTTTCTTCCGACACGCCCTTCCAGTCGGCAACGACCTTGGTCCAGTAGCCGGGGCGCTCGGCGTGCACACGCTTGAGCAGGTTCTTGATCACCTGTTCTTCATGGCTGCCCGATGCGGCATTCACCCAGCTGCTATCGCCCTGTTCCAGATCATAGCCTTTGTGGATCAGCAGGGTGACGTCGCCGCCGTCATCCACGACCAGTTGCGGGCCAAGGTAGCCGCCGTTGCCGTCGGGGAAACTCAGCGCATCCAGCGTGCAATCCCAATATTCCTCCAGGGTCTCGCCTTTCCACGCAAACACCGGCGTGCCGGTGGCGGCAATCGCGGCAGCGGCGTGGTCTTGCGTGCTGAAAATATTGCACGAGGCCCAGCGCACATCGGCGCCGATGTCCTTCAAGGTTTCGATCAGCGCCGCGGTCTGGATGGTCATGTGCAGGCTGCCGGTGACACGCACGCCTTGCAGCGGCGCTTGCGGTGCGTATTTGCGGCGAATCGACATCAGGCCCGGCATCTCGTGCTCGGCGATGTCGAGTTCCTTGCGGCCCCAGTCGGCCAGCGAAATATCGGCAACTTTGTAATCACCTTCGGCAGCGAAGGTTTTGGTAGCAGTGGTCATGGCAGAACTCCGTGAGTGCGGTGGATGCGGTCACGGGCGCCGTTGTGCAGGACGGTTGCCGAGCCTGGCCGTGCGGCTGTCAATGACAGCGACACGATCGCAGCGCCCCTCGGCGGGGTCGAATTATATCAGTGGCTTATCCGTCCAGCGCTTCCCAGCGCGCAAACGCGGCCTCCAATTCAGCTTGTTGCGCGGCCAGTTCGGTGTTGGCGCGTTGCTGGCTGGCGGCATCCTGTTTGTAGAACGCAGCGTCTTGCATCGCCGCGCTGCGGCTGGCGATATCGGTTTCCAGTTGCTCGATCCGGGCCGGCAACAGTTCCAGTTCGCGCTGATCCTTGAAGCTGAGTTTTTTCTTCGCGACGGCGGGAGTGGGCGCAGCCGGAGCTGCAGGTGCTGCCGTCGGCTTTTCGATAGCGGCAGCAGTCCTTGCAACAGGCCGCTGCCGCAACCAATCGCTGTACCCGCCCACGTATTCGCCAAGCTTGCCATCACCTTCCAGCGCCAGCGTGCTGGTGACCACGTTGTCGAGAAAGTCACGGTCGTGGCTGACCAGCAGCAGGGTGCCCTTGTAGTCCAGCAGCAATTCTTCCAGCAGCTCCAGCGTTTCCACGTCGAGGTCGTTGGTGGGTTCGTCCATCACCAACAAATTCGATGGCTGCGCAAACAGCCGTGCCAGCAGCAGACGGTTGCGCTCACCACCCGACAGCCGGGTGATCGGCGCACGCGCACGTTCCGGCGAAAACAGAAAATCCTGCAGGTAACCGATGATGTGTTTGCGGCTGCCGTTGATCTCCACGAAATCCGCGCCGCCGGCCACGTTCTCGATCGCGTTGCGGCTCTCATCCAATTGGCTGCGATGCTGGTCGAAATAGGCAATCTGCAACTGCGTGCCTTGTTCCACCGTGCCGGCATCGGGTGTGAGTTCACCCAGCAGGATTTTCAGCAGGGTGGATTTTCCGGAACCATTCGGGCCGATGATGCCGATCTTGTCGCCGCGCAGGATCACCGTGCTGGCATCGCGCAAAATGAGCTTGCTGCCAAACGCCTGCGCCACCTGGGTGAGCTCGATGACTTTCTTGCCGGAGGCCTGCGCGGCTGCGCTTTCCATGCGGACCTTGCCGGTCAGCTCGCGCCGTTCGGCGCGTTCGTTGCGCATCGCTTTCAGCGC
>DAORUL010000214.1:0-2034 GCA_035433165.1 Thermomonas sp.
TTCATCACGATCGGGCCGTGCCACGCCACGGGCTCCTGAATCGGCGCGCCGGAAATCAGCAGAAAGCGGATGCCGTTCGGGCCGGCCTGCACGGTGATTTCGTCCCCCTTGCCGAACTCGATCAGCGTGCGGTTGCCGGACATGTCGCGGATGTTCAGCTCTTCGCCCTTGTATTCCTTCTCCAGCAGCACGCCACGCGGGCGGGCGCTGTCGGCGAACTTGCCCGCGCCGTCAAAGACATAGGCGAAGGCGTGGCGGCGGGTGTCGATCTTGAAGGTGCGCTTTTTTTCCGGCGGCACGAAGATATCCAGGTATTGCGGATCAGCGGCAATGCCATCGACCGGGCCGGATTTGCCCCAGAAATTGCCGACGATCACTTTCACTGTGGTGCCGTCATCATCCATGATTTCCGGGATATCGTTGGATTTGACATCCTGATAGCGCGGCTTTGTCATCTTCAAAGCCTTCGGCAGGTTGGCCCAAAGCTGAAAGCCGTGCATCTGGCCCTTGGCGTTCCCCTTCGGCATTTCCTGATGCAGGATGCCCGATCCGGCGGTCATCCATTGCACATCGCCGCCTTTCAGCGTGCCGCGATTGCCCAGGCTGTCACCATGGTCAACCGACCCGGCCAGCACATAAGTGATGGTTTCGATGCCGCGATGCGGGTGCCACGGGAAACCCGCCATGTAATCGCGTGGATTTTCACCGCGGAAATCATCGAACAGCAGGAAGGGGTCGAACTGGGTCGGATCGCCAAAGCCGAAGGCGCGGTGCAGATGCACGCCTGCGCCCTCCATGTGCGGTTGGGCGAGCGATTGGCTGAGGACGGGGCGGAGAGACATGGCAGGCTCCTGATTGATTGCGTTGACCCAGAGGTAGGCGCAGGACGGTCCTGCGGCAATACGCACATGGGAAGGGCCTCTGTGCAATTATGCGCAAAGGCCCGATTTCGATCAATCGAATTTTTCGATCAGGCGCAGACAACCCCGGTCAGGCACAGCTTCGGGATAAACCTTGGCCGGGTCACGATGAACTGCTTGAGCACCTCATCTGTCATGCCGACGTTGAAGGCGGGGTGATAGCTGACTTCGGTTTCCACCAGAACGACGCGGTCGCCATCGGCCATTTTGGGGATGCGCTGCGCAAGCGCCTGAATGCTTGCGGTGGTCAGTTGCGGCATCGCGCTGTCTGGCGAACGCGACCAGTCCACCTCGAACCGGTTGTTGATCTGCGACCACGTCACCGAGGTGACGCGAATTTTGACGGATTGATCATTATCCAGCAGATACCGCATCACATCGCGCATGCCGGTCGGATAGTTGGCGGGCAAAGTCACCATTTCGCGCGAGATCATGTCTGAAATGGTATAGGCCGCCTTTTGCGCGGTGTTGATCGATCGATAGCCATCCCAATAGACGAACAGCGCAAGGTAGGCCCACAGCATGAAGGGCAACACGATGACAGCCTCGGCCATCAGCACACCGCTTTCGTCACGGCCAAACCGGCGGAACTGGGCAAGAAGAGCACGCATCTGAAACCTCCTCAGGTCGGTTCAGTGACGAAGGCAGAGACTGCGACGACGCCGTAGCCGCCGTTACCGTCCTTGGGCAGGCCAAGGCCGATGCCGGTGGTCGGGAACAGCGCATCTTGCACCACACAGACCCGCACCAGCATGATATCGTTCTGCTGCCCGATTTGCAGCGCCGTTACCGGCTGAATGTCTTCGGCACGGTCCACGCAAGAGACGCCGGTGGTGGGCAGCGACCAGGTTGCGGTGCTGATCCGGGTCATCTCGATCATGATGTTGGTTTCGCAATTCTTGAAGATAACGGTGCGCTTGCAGATTTCATGCTTCAGCAGTGGGGCATCGGGCAGCGGGTAATGGCCCAGCCGCAGTTCGCGCATGGTCATGTCAACCGATTGTTCCAGCATGATCGACCGGGTCATCAGCAAGCCGCTTTCGAAAGAGGCCATGAAGATGGTGATCAGCACCGGCACCGCGATGACAAACTCGACGGCTGCGGTGCCGTCTTC
>DAORUL010000215.1:0-2032 GCA_035433165.1 Thermomonas sp.
TACGCGCCGAGGCCTCGGGGGTGCGTACCCTGCTCAAGCGCCTGCAAAAAAATGGTGTGGTCGGCATCCTGCCGGATCAACAGCCCAAGGCGGGGGAGGGCGAATTTGCTCCGTTCTTCGGCAAGCACGCGCTGACCATGACGCTGCTCGGGCGGCTGGCAAACCGCAGTGGTGCGACCGTATTGCTGTGTTGGTGCCAGCGCTTGCCCGGCAATGGCGTGCCGAAGTTTGCCTTGCATGTTGAAGCCGCCCCCAGCGCCATCGCCGACGCCGACCCGCAACGCGCAGTGACCGCACTTAACGCCGGAGTGGAAGCGGTAGCACAACGCGACTTCGCGCAATATCAGTGGACCTACAAGCGCTATACCCTGCGGCCACAAGGTAGTGGTGAAGGAAATCCGTATGCAGGGCTGTAGCGCCGATAGATTCTGTCGTTATCCATAGTGTTGCAACCGAATCCGCACGACAGGGACTGCCATTTGTCGTGCCATTACTGCCAATTTCTGAAACGTAGTTTCTGGCGCCATAGCCAACCGGCGATAAAGCTCCAACCATAGCTGCGCCCAAATTGACGCAACTTCGGCCAGAGACGCTTACATTCATAGGCCAGTTTGGATAGTGCATTGTGGGAGCCGTGCTTCCTGTCGCCAATAGTCGAGGCAACGCCACCTTGTTGTATCAAGGGTGGGTGCACCGATAAAATTTTCAGGCCATACTCCCATGGGTGCTGCAGGTCACAATCAATCGGCCGCGACGTGCCTGAATAAGCTTGCACAAAGACCTGCGCCGCGTGCCTTGTCCACACCGCTGCCGCCGTCGTGATTGGTACGCTTAGGCCGTATTCGACCAATAGGTGATCTGCTGCCAGTGGTGCCAGCGCAATGTATCGCCGGCGCCGCCGGTTGAGCTTGAGTACATCCCATTGCAGCAGTGGATCTTGGCTGCTATCACGTAATGAAATCGCGGAAACGAACGTTTCCAAAAATCCAGGATGAAATTCGCAATCGTCTTCCAATATCAATGCATAGGGTGCCGACGTTGCCAGAAATGATTGCAGTGTTTTGATGTGGCTGAGATAGCAACCAACCTCACCACGACGAATGGGTTTGTAGTAACGGTTCTTTTGGGTTTGCCGCAAAAATTCAGCATCATCTAGTGAGGCGCCATCTACCGCCGCGATGCGCGTGAAAT
Source organism: Thermomonas sp. (assembly GCA_035433165.1). GTDB lineage: Bacteria > Pseudomonadota > Gammaproteobacteria > Xanthomonadales > Xanthomonadaceae > Thermomonas. The sequence goes on from DAORUL010000215.1 coordinate 1,192, forward strand.
CAATAGCAAGTGCTGTCAGGCGTGCCCGCATATCTGCTAACCGCTGTGATGAACGGTCAAGATTGATCAGAAAGCAGATCACCGGAGGTGGCAACATTATTCGGGTTCCGTGTGCAACGTGATGGACGTTGTTAGTTGGGCACTAACGATCTGCAACTCTGCGTCGCGGCGGAACGCAGCAACCACCAGCGCCGCCCGTTGGCCATACCCATGTCGCGTGCCAGTGATTTGTCCACGCAGGCCGGCAGGCCGTCACCTTCTTCCACCAACAGCCAGCGTGTGGCGGACTGTTGCAGTTGCCAGCGCACGCCATCGGCAAATTGCGCTGCGGGCTCGCGCTTGAAGCCGAAATCGGTGGTGGGGCGGTCAGCCATCAGCATCTGTTGTTCACGCCAGCCGACCAGCCCCAGTTGCGCACCGGGACCGATGGCTTGGCCGACATTGCGCATCAGGCCACGTGAGGAGCTGCCGTCGTTGAGCAACGGTGCGCCGATCAGCGAGTACAGCACCCACAGTGCGGTCAGCATCGCAATCAGCGCGTAATGCGCACGCTTGCGGCCAAACCACAGACAGGCAGCCAGCCCGAAGCCGCCACTGGCCACGAACATCCACGCAAGGCCATGCGCAACCTGTGCATCGCGGCCCTCCATGAAGCTGCGCGCAAACCCGGGGTCACCGGTGAGCATGGCGCTGCCTGCCGCCAGCGCCACCAGTGAAAACACCAGCACAAAGCCCAGCAACAGACGCTGCACATTGGGTTTGCGCAGCAGACCCGGCAGCAACGGAGCCAGCGCCAGCGCCAGCATCGGCAGTGCGGGCAGGATGTACATGTCGCGCTTGC
>DAORUL010000216.1:0-1959 GCA_035433165.1 Thermomonas sp.
TGCAAACGCATGTGGCTGCGGATTTGCAGTACTACTCCTTGCTGCGCCCACTCAGCGAGCTGGCCGTGGCGCGGCAGTTTGCCAAGACCGACCGCTATGACGCGCATTTTTCCAGCTGCAATCGCAACTTCCATATCCTGGGTGAGCGCCCCACCAGCCGCTGGTGCGGGGTCTGCCCGAAGTGCCATTTCGTGTTTCTGGCATTGGCCCCGTTCCTGCCCAAGCTGCGCTTGGTGGGTATCGTGGGACGCAACCTGCTGGACGATGCCGCGCAACAGGCGGGCTATGACGCGCTGCTGGAATATGGCGACCACAAGCCGTTTGAATGCGTGGGTGAGGGCCGCGAATCGCGTGCGGCGATGGCCACCTTGGCGCAGCGCGCGGAATGGCGCGAAGACGTGCTGGTCAAACGCTTTGCCAATCAAATTGCACCGCAGTTGGATGCCGGCGAAGGGGTGATCGAGCCACTATTGGCATTGAGCAACGAACATCGTATCCCCGCCGCGTTGTGGGAGCGTCTGCGTGTCCGTTTCGCTGCCTGAGCATCTGCGCATCGCCGACCTTGCCGGTCGGCGGGTGGCGTTATGGGGTTGGGGGCATGAAGGCCATGCCGCCTATCGCGCCTTGCGCGCATGCTTGCCCAGTCTGCCGTTGACGTTGTTTTGCAGCGCGGCCGAAGCCAGCGAGGCGGGGGCCTTGAACGATGCGTTGCTGGCAATTGAGCTTGCGGCCAGCGGCGAGTGTTTGGCGACGTTTGAGGTGGTGGTGAAGTCGCCGGGCATCAGTGCGTATGCGCCCGCAGCACTATTCGCCGCGCAACACGGCACGCGTTTGGTGGGTGGCACCGCGTTGTGGTTTGCCGAGCATGCCGGTGCCCATGGCGAAGTTGCCAACGCGATCTGTGTGACCGGCACCAAGGGCAAGAGCACCACATCCTCGCTATTGGCGCATTTGCTGCGCGCCGCGGGGTTGCGCACGGCCTTGGTCGGCAATATCGGCGTGCCATTGCTCTCGCTGTTGAATGCGCATGCCGATATCTGGGCGATTGAACTGTCCAGCTACCAAACCCGCGATGTGGCGGCATCTGGCGCACATCCGCGGATCGCCATCGTCACCAATTTGCACCCCGAACATCTGGACTGGCACGGCAGTCAGGCGCGCTACATCGAAGACAAATTGGCACTGGTGACAGCGGCCCAGCCACGCATCGCCGTGCTCAACGCGGCCGACCCGTTGCTGGCGCAACTGGCATTGCCCGGCTGCGATATTCGCTGGTACGGCAATGCCGCCGGTTGGCACCTGCGCGAGGACGCGCTGTTTCGCGGCGATGCCTTCGTGATGGAGACCGCCACGCTGCCGCTACCGGGCCGCCACAACCGCAGCAACCTGTGCGCCGTGCTCACTGCGCTGGAAGCCTACGGTCTGGATGCCGTGGCCTTGGCGCCACAGGCGGCCAGCTTTCAGCCGTTGCCCAATCGCCTGCAAGTACTGGGCGAACACGGCGGTTATCTGTACGTCAACGATTCCATCAGCACCACGCCGATGGCCACCCAGGCGGCGCTGGACGTGTATGCAGGCCGCCCGGTAGCGGTGCTGGTGGGCGGCCACGACCGCGGCCTGCCGTGGGATGAATTTGCCGACGCCATGCGCGTGCATGCGCCCAACGCCATCATCACCATGGGCCAGAACGGCCCGCGGATCCATGCCCTGCTGGCGCCGTTGGCCACGCAAGTCGGCTTTGCGCTGAGTGCGGCCAATGATCTTGCCGATGCTATGGCCAAAGCCCGCGCCGCCTTGCCCGAGGGTGGCGTGATCTTGCTGTCGCCCGGCGCACCCAGCTTTGGTGCGTATAAAAACTATGTGGCCCGCGGCCGCCATTTTGCCGAGTTGGCCGGCTTTGACCCGGACATCATCAGCAGTATTGCGGGGATGGGGATTGGCTGAGGCCGGATTCACGCA
>DAORUL010000217.1:0-1940 GCA_035433165.1 Thermomonas sp.
GGAACTCGGCAATCTTGAAACCGTAAGCTTCCTGGCCTTCCACCTGGAAGTGCGCGGTGGTGGCACCCAGCAGGATTTGGCACAGGAACAGTGCAATCACCACCCAGAAATATTTGGCGGTGGCTTTCATCGACGGGGTGATGGTCAAGCCCTGCAGCGGATCCTGCGCGGGCGGCGTCGGCAGCGCTTCCTTGCCGTGATAGGCAGCGTAGTGCCACGCCAGCAGGCCCACGCCGCCAATCAGGAACAGGATCGAGAACATCGACCAGATAAACGTATCGGAGGTCGGGGTGTTGCCAATCAATGGCTCATACGGCCAGTTGTTGGTGTAGGTGCGGTGGTCGTTGCCGGGACGGTCGGTGCTGGCGGCCCACGATGTCCAGAAGAAAAACGCGGTCATCGCGCGCCGATTGTCGGCATCCGGCACCGTGTTTTCACGCATCGCATAAGCTTCGCGCAATGCGTGTGTGGTCGGATCGTTGGAGAACACGCTCTCGTAATGCGCTGCCACCGTGCTGATGGCTTGTGCCCGCATATTGCTGACCACCAAATCGTTCTTGCCGGCATCAAAGGTGTTGCTGCGCATCAGTGGTTTGACGCTGGCCAAGGTCTTGGCTTGTTCGCCGGCATCCATGCTGGCGTATGACTGGCCGGTATCACTGCGCGCCTGCAATTCCAGCATGGCTTCGATTTCGCGATGCAGCCAGTCAGCCGACCAGTCGGGTGCCAGCAGTGCACCGTGGCCCCAGATCGAGCCGAGTTGTTGGCCGCCGATGCTTTGCCAGACTTGGCGGCCGCGATCGATATCGGCTTTGGTGTAAAGGACTTGGCCGTTGGCGGCAACGACGCGGTTGGGGATGGGTGGGGCAGTGTGGATCAAATCCACGCCCAGCCAAGCCATAACCGCAAAACTTGCGATCAGCAGGGCGGCCAAGCCCAGCCAAAGCCGTTTCGTGGTGGACATAGTGACTCTCCTGATTGATCAAGCCGAATAAAATCAGCGGTGGCATCGTCGGTGGTTCCGCGATGCCACTCCATGACTTGTGTCAATTGTGTGTGAAGAACGCAAAAATCAGGGCAAGTACCACGGCAGGATCATGCGTGTGCGACAGCATCAGTCGCGCAGGATGGGCGCGGCGAGGGCTTCGATACGGTCCTGATCAAGCAGCTCGACTTCGCGGCGATCCACCGCAAGGATGCCGTCATCCTGCATTCGGCGCAGCACGCGGCTCACCGTTTCCGGTGCCAGGCGCAGGTAGTTGGCAATGTCGGTGCGTGCCATCGTCAATTGGAAGCGCGTGGCCGAAAATCCGCGTGCTGACAATCGCCGGGACATCCCCAGCAGGAACGCGGCAACACGCTGATCGGCGCTCCAATCACCCGCCAACAAGGCGGCGCGGCCGATGTCGCGGCTGAGCAGGCGGAACAATTCACGCTGCACGCCGGGTACCTTCGCTGCCAACACTGAAATCTTGGGGAAGGAAAATTTGCACAGCATCACCGTGTCCAGTGCGATCGCATCGCAGGGGTAGCGGTGGCCGTCGATGGCATTCAGGCCAATGACTTCGCCGGGAAAATGGAAGCCCAGCACATGTTCGTGGCCGTCACGATCGGTCACGCAGGTCTTGACCGTGCCCGCGCGCACCGCAGCGATGGCCTCGAACGGGTCACCTTCGCGGAACACATGTTCACCGGCATGGAACGGGCCGATGTGTTCCACCAGCACATGCAGTTCTTTCAGCGCGCTTTTGTCCATGCCTTGCGACAAGCAGGCGTGCGAGAACGCACAGGTCGAACAAAATTGCAGTTCGTTGCCGTCGTCGGACAGCACTTGCGGGCTTAGCCGCGGAAACGGCAGGCCGCTCATCGCACACTCCGGCAACAGGTCAGATCGCGCGCGAGAAGCGCGGTTTGGTGTCGGCAGCGGTTGGGGTCAGGTA
>DAORUL010000218.1:0-1938 GCA_035433165.1 Thermomonas sp.
GTGCCGGTGGTGTTGGCGCAGGGCGGCATCCATGCCGGTGAAATCGACGGCAAGGACGCCGGCTTCGGGCTGCTGCGCGACCTGTTGCAGGGCAAGGTTGGCAAGGGTCTGCTGGACAAGCAGGTGTTGCTGTTCGTGCCGGTGTTCAATGTCGATGGCCACGAAAACTTCAAAGCGTGGAACCGCCCCAACCAGCGCGGGCCGGCGGAAATGGGGTTCCGCGTGACCGCCCAGCGCTACAACCTCAACCGTGATTACGTGAAAGCCGACGCCCCGGAAATGCAGGCGATGCTGGCGCTGGTCAATGCCTGGGATCCACTGGCCACATTGGATTTGCATGTGACGGATGGCGCCAAATTCCGCCACGACATTTCCGTCACCGGCGACCCGGTCAACGTGGGCGATACCGCCCTGCGCGAAGCCGGCAAGACGCTCAAGGCCGGCATCATTGCCAAGCTCAAAACCCAGGGCTCGCTGCCGGTGGATTTCTACCCCAGCTTTGCCGGCTATGACGACCCCGCCAGCGGCTTTGTGGAAACCGCTTACACCCCGCGCTTTTCCAGCGGCTATTTCCCGCTGCGCAACCGGCTGGTGATGCTGATCGAAACCCACTCGTGGAAGACCTACCCCGAGCGCGTGCGCAGCACGTATAACGCCGTGCTGGATACGCTGGAACTGGTGGCGCAGCACGGCCGCCAGTGGCGGCAGTTGGAGCTCGATGCCGACACCCGTGCCGCGCAATTGGCCGGAAAACCCGTCGCGCTGGATTACAAGACCACCGAGGAAAAACGCATCATCGACTTCCTTGGCTATGCCTACAAGCGCGTGCCATCCACGATTTCCGGCACCGACATGGTGGTGTACGACGAGCGTACCCCGCAGCTTTGGATGTTGCCGCTGCGTGACACCATCGTTCCCGGCATTACCGTCATTGCGCCCAAGGCCGGTTATCTGGTGCCTGCCGAATACGCCGCACAAGTCGGCGCGGTGCTGCGTTTGCACGGCATCGAATTTCGCACGCTTGCAACATCACAGGCCAACGCCGAGGTGGAGTCCTTTACCGCCGACAGCGTGAAGTTTGCAGCCGCGCCTAGCGAAGGCCACCAGCGCACCACGCTCACCGGCAACTGGAAGCCTGCATCGGCCAACCTGGTGGCAGGCGCACTATTTGTGCCCATCGCGCAAGCCAAGGCACGCCTGGTCATGGCCATCCTTGAGCCACAAGCCCCCGACTCCATCGCCGCATGGGGCGGCTTCAACAACAGTTTTGAGCGCAAGGAATACATGGAAAGCTACGTGGCCGAAGAACAGGCGCGGCTGATGCTGGCCAAAGACTCCGCGCTGCAGGCCGAATTCGACAAGCAGTTGAAAGATGATCCCGAATTCACCAAGAACCCGATGGCGCGTCTGGATTTTTTTGCACGCCGGCACCCGGCGTGGGACCTTGGCTATAACCACTATCCGGTGCTGCGTACGGGCACGACTTATTGAGGATTCAACAGTTCTCGTACTTCCAGTTGCGACGCTTGCCTTCGGCCATCCATTCCACCGCCTGCGCCACTCGCTTGCTGCGAGTTTCCTCGCGCTTGGCTTCAGCGATCCATTCGATGTATTCGCGTTTGCAGCTTGGTGGAAATGCCTCGAATGTCGCCTGCGCGGCCTGATTCTTCTTCAATGCAGCCGACAATGATTCCGGCATCTCTGCCTGCGGCTTGGATGAAGACCTGCGCATCGGCGACTTCACGCCATCTTCGTTGAGCTGCATCGCCTTGCGAATTTGCATCAGCAAGGTTCGCTTTGTTGGCAGGTCATCCACTGAGGTCAGCTTGCCAAAACTGCCCATGCCGTCGTGTGGCTCGCCTTCGCCGACTACCAGCGCGTGCTTCCAGAAGCCGAACGAAGCGTGCTGCTTGAACGCCGCCATCCCGCACAGGATGC
>DAORUL010000219.1:0-1927 GCA_035433165.1 Thermomonas sp.
TTGTGCAGGCTGCCGGCGTCTTCCGCCGTGGGTGCGCGCAGTAATGCCAGGGCCGCCGCCAGACCTTTCTGGCTGGCCGCCGATGGCGGGATGCGGGGCGTGATGGTCGCAGGGTGCGGCTGCCACGGCCGCGTGGCCAGCTTGATGGTCACGGCATCCACCTCGAGCCCGATGGAGCGGGCAGCGGCGATCAACTCGGGTGTGGCCAGCCGTAATTTGGCGTGCCAGACCGGGGCATCGGCGATGAATACCAGGGTTTTGCCGCGCAGGTTGGCCAAACGCGCATGCGCGTTGACCCCTGCCGGCAATGCAGGACGTAGCAACTGATCCACTGCGTCGAGCCAGCGAGCCCGGCGCAGAGTTCCACCGGCTTTGCCGGCGAGCAGCGTATCCAGCGCCGCGCGCGGGCCCGCAGGAGGGGCAGCCTTGTTCGGGGGCGTGGATCGCGACATAGGCATGGGCAATGATTGAAGTAGACAATTCACACAATACCCGTCAGCGCGCCGTCGCGCAGGCCCAACGGTTGCGTTGGTGGGCGTTGCGGCACCCGTGGGCAGCACTGGCGCTGCTGCTGGGAGCTGGCATGCTGTGTGGCGCGGCGATGCGCAGCGTGATTGGCATGGCGCAGGTGGAAGCCCTGCAAACCTCGGATGCCAGCCGTCAGGCCGAATTGGATCAGGTGCGCCGGGATGCCCAGCGCGAAGTCAATGCACTGGCGGCACGGTTGGCGGAATTGCAGGCGCAGGCCAATCGGTTAAATGCGTTGGGCACCCGCCTGACCCAATCCAGCCAGCTGCAAGATGGCGAATTCAATTTCGAAAACCCCGTCGGCCAAGGCGGGGGCGGGGCCACGCGTGACATGCCCGTCAATGAGTTGCAATCGCGGCTGCATGCGCTGGAAGGTGATTATCAACACGCCGATACCCAGCTGTCGGTACTGGAGACCTTGCTGTTCAATCGCCAGCTGGAGCGCAGCAGCCTGCCCTCGCGTGAGCCGATTGCCGGCAGCTTCGTCACCTCCGGTTTTGGTGGTCGCGCCGACCCCTTCGGTGGTGGTTTCCAGTTCCACAAAGGCATTGATTTCCAAGCCAATATCGGCGATCCGGTGCTGGCGGTGGCCGACGGCGTGGTGAGCTTTGCCGGCGTGCGCAGCGGCTACGGCAACACCATCGAAGTGGATCACGGCAATGGCCTGGTCACCCGCTATGCGCACAACTCGCAGCTGGATCGGCAGGTCGGCGATCTGGTGCGGGCCGGGCAAGACATTGCCAAGGCCGGCTCCAGCGGGCGCTCCACGGGAGCGCATGTACATTTCGAGGTGTGGCAGGACGGCGTGGTGGTCAACCCCCGCAAGTTCCTTGGCCATAACAACGCCCTGGCACGGCACGGGCCGCAGAACGGCTGATTGCAGCGGGCTTGCATACGCGGCGGCCCGCCTCCAGCTAAACTAGCGGATTCCCGAACGCGCGCCTGCGTTCGGGGCCACGTTGCCTCTATTTTTCGATGTCGCGCCATCGGCGCGCATCCCGCCAGGGATTGCCATTCTCATGCTCAACAGTTTGCTTACCAGTGTTTTCGGCAGCCGCAACGAGCGTCTGCTCAAGCAGTACGGCGCCATCGTCAAGAAGATCAATGCGCTGGAAGCGCAGACCAAGGCGCTGTCGGATGACGCGCTGAAAGCCAAGACCGACGAGTTCCGCGCCCGTATCGGCAAAGGCGAATCGCTGGACAAGTTGCTGCCCGAAGCGTTTGCGGTCTGCCGTGAAGCCTCGGTGCGCGTGTTCGGCATGCGCCACTTCGATGTGCAGCTGATCGGCGGCATGGTGCTGCATTCGGGCAAGATCGCGGAAATGCGCACCGGTGAAGGCAAGACGCTGACCGCCACCTGCGCGGTGTACCTCAATGCGCTGGAAGGCAAGGGCGTGCA
>DAORUL010000220.1:0-1910 GCA_035433165.1 Thermomonas sp.
CGACCTACACCTCCGCGGCCGCAGTGACCGGGCGCGGCTCGGGCCTGACCGTGCAGGCGAAGGCCATGCAGCAGACGTTTACCGCCACCTGGACCCGAATTGACCATTGCCAGGCCGCGCCATGATCCGCCACCGCAGCCCGCCCATCTGCGCCCTCGCCGCCATCCTGCTGGCCGCGCCGGCAGTGCATGCGCAGCAATGGCTGGTGAACAGCGCGATCCAGAACCAGATCACTGAAACCGCGCTCTGCGACGATTCGCTGCGCAAGCACGAACGACTGCCGGACGTCTGCGCCAAGTACCCGCAATATGCCGGCGCGGCAACACAAGGTGCGCCCGGCGCACGCCCCCAGCCGGGGCCCAGGCCGGCAACTGCCGCCCAGCTGGCGGCGCTGAGGTTCACACCCACCAGCAACAATGCACTGCAAACCTTCGTCCACGATCTTGGAAAAACCCCCCAGGAACGGCAGCAACTGCTGCAGGCGATCACCGCCACCAAGGCCTCGTTCGAACAGCAATACGCGACCAAGGGCTGGAAAAACAACGTTGCAGGGGCTTACGCCTTCTTCATCGGCACGCTGGTCATGGTGTGGAGTGGCGACGAACCCGCCGCCGCTGCGCAAGGCCGTTTGTTCGGCGCGCTCAGCACCGCGCTGGCGCAATCGCCTGACTTGGCCGGCGCTTCCAACGCCGACAAGGCCGCGCTGTACGACACCCTGATTGCCAGCGCCAGCCTGCCACTGCTGCTGTATGTGGATGGCACGCAGCAGCAGAACAACGCCGAGATCCAACAAGCACGCACACTGGCCAGCGAGTACAGCCGCAAGATCATGCATTCGGAGCCACAGGCGCTGGTGGGGATGCTGCGCGCGGATACGGGCACGCACACCAGCGCTTCCGCTGGTGGAAAGCCAGTCATGCAAGCAGCCGCGCCGATGATGGTGCAAGGACTCGACGGTCGCTACGATTGCCAGATGCTCTCGGTACGCGCGGGCGCATCGTTCTCGGTTGAGTATCGGCCGATCGGGCTATGGTTCTCGATCGGTGGGAATAGTTATTCGGCCAACGGCGGTGATGGCCGGATCGATGCCACGGCGGGTGACGTCGGCTTTCACGGTGGGGCCTACAACGGCTGGCGCGGCGCGCGGATCAACAACGCCATCGTATTCCGCAAGGACAACCACGCGAACCCGCAAGCCGGCGAAGGCATTCGCAACGGCGACATCCGCTGCGGCAGGCACTGACAGACCCGCCAAATCTCCACAGAGTCCGGATATGCGCAAACATACCTTACCCCTCATCTGTACCACTGCACTGGCACTGCTGCTTGCTGCCTGCACGCCAAAACAGGAATCGCAGCCTGCCACGTCTGCAGCAGCAAGCGCACCCGCCGCAACGGCTGTGCCATCGGAAGAAAAATGCACGAACGAGCCGCGTACCGACGAGAACGACAAGCGTCCGCGTTGCGGTGGCATGGGGGTGGCCGCCGCGCCGCACGCCTATCGCGTCGTCGGCGGCAGCGGTGACCCGGTGGACGAAACCGTCTGTGACATCAGCCAGACCTTCGTGCTCAACGGCAAACTGTTTGGCGTGGAATTCAGCGGCGGCGTGGACGGCACCTACAAGTTCGTGCGCACACCCAATATTCCAGGCCTGCATTGGAGTGCCGGCGGGCGCTATCACATCGAATTTTCCGATGGCGCAGACCAGCCGGGCACGCTGACCACCGAAGGCGGCGGCACCACCACTGCAGGCAGCCAGTCGCGGACCACCAGCGGCGGCGAGCATTTCACGCTGACCCCCGTTGCTGCCTGTGACACCGCAAGTCAACGGCGATAGCCAAGCAATCCCACCGTTCTTTCATCCCTGGAGTACGTCATGCATCACTGCAACAAACTGACCCTTGCCTGC
>DAORUL010000221.1:0-1910 GCA_035433165.1 Thermomonas sp.
CGGGCATCAAAACGACCTGCATGTGGAGTTGGAAGTGGTCACCCACCTGCCGTCCGCGCTGCTGCGCCAGCGCATGGCACTGTTGGCCGGCCACGGCTGGCAATTGCGCGACGTTGCCGCCGCCTGATTTTTGTGCTGCTTCACCATGACACCCACCCTGCTTTCATGGAGCGGCGGCAAGGATGCTGCGTGGGCGCTGCATGCGCTGCGCCAGCGTGGCGAATTCGACGTGGTGGGCCTGCTCACCACGCTGACCGAAGGCTTCGACCGCATTTCGATGCAAGGTATTCGCCGTGAGCTGCTGCACGCACAAGCACAGGCGGCGGGCCTGCCGGTGATCGAAGCCTGGATCCCGCAGGCGGCCGATAACGCGGCCTACATCGCCAGTTTCAGCAACGCCGTTGGGCGCGCACAATCGCACTGGCCGGAGCTTGCGCATATCGCCTATGGCGATTTATTCCTGTCCGATATCCGCGCCTGGCGCGAGGATTTGTGCGCGACGCTGGGCATCACGCCGCTGTTTCCGTTGTTTGATAGCGACACCACGCAACTGGCGCGCACGATGATTGCCGGTGGCCTGCGCGCGCAGTTGTGCTGCGTGGATACCACGCAACTGGATGCCGCGTTCGCGGGCCACGCCTTCGATGCCGCATTGCTCGCCGCACTGCCGACCAGCATCGACCCCTGCGGCGAGAACGGCGAATTCCACACTTGCGTATTTGCCGGGCCGATGTTCCATCACCCCATCCCCATCGCACGCGGCGACAGCGTGCTGCGCGACGGGCGTTTTGCCTATACCGACTTCAAATTGCCCGCGTGATGGGCGATGTGCTCCCCGATGAAACTGGCGATGAAGTAGTAGCTGTGATCAAAGCCGGGGTGCATGCGCAGAGTCAACGGGTGACCGGCGGCATCACACGCCGCACGCAACAAGTCCGGGCGCAATTGGGTAGCGAGAAATCCGTCAGCACCGCCCTGATCAATCAGCATTGGCAAGTGCTGCGTGGCGGATTGAATCAGTGCCGTCGCGTCGTACCGTGCCCACGCTTTGCGGTCTTCGCCCAGATACGCGGCGAATGCCTTCTGCCCCCACGGCACCTGCATGGGGGCCACGATGGGCGCAAACGCCGACACGCTGCGATAACGCCCCGGGTTGCGCAGCGCGAGTGTGAGCGCACCATGCCCGCCCATCGAATGCCCACTGATGGCGCGTGCGGATGTGACAGGGAAATTGGCCTCGATCAACGCCGGCAATTCATGCACCACATAGTCGTGCATCCGGTAGTGCGCCGCCCACGGCGCTTGTGTGGCATTGACGTAAAAGCCCGCCCCCTTGCCAAGGTCATACCCTTCGGCATCGGCCACCGCATCGCCACGCGGGCTGGTGTCCGGGCAGACAATCGCGATCCCGTGCTCGGCAGCATAGCGCTGCGCACCGGCTTTGGTGATGAAGTTTTGTTCGTTGCAGGTCAGGCCAGAGAGCCAGTACAGCACCGGCACCTTGCCGTGCTGCGCCTGTGGCGGCAGGTAGATGGCGAACTGCAGCGTGCAATCCAGCACGGCTGATGCATGCCGATACACCTCTTGCCAGCCGCCGAAACAGGCGTGGCGTTCGATGCGCTCCATCAGTCGTTCTCCATCAGTCGTTCTCCATTAGAAACCCACCACGCTGCGAATCGACTTGCCTGCATGCATCAAGTCAAACGCCTCATTGATGGCCTCCAGGCCCATCGTATGGGTGACGAAGGGTGCCAACTGGATGTCGCCACGCATCGCGTCTTCCACCATGCCCGGCAATTGGCTGCGCCCCTTCACCCCGCCAAACGCAGTGCCCATCCACTTGCGCCCGGTGACAAGCTGGAACGGGCGGGTGGAAATTTCCTGGCCGGCACCGGCCACGCCGATGATCA
>DAORUL010000222.1:0-1888 GCA_035433165.1 Thermomonas sp.
TGACCCCATACTCCCTTAGCAGGGGAGCCCCTTCGGCCTCTCGGGCAAGTCTCCGTAAGGCGAAATCGTGAGCCGGCAAGGATACAGGCAATTGTGCAATCCGGCAAACTTCAGGACGATTTTTCTTCGTCTTCGCCGGTTTGCGCACCACCCTGGATCCGTTGATAAATTTCTTCGCGATGCACCGATACATCTTTCGGTGCGGTGATGCCAATTCGCACCTGATTGCCCTTGACACCGAGCACAGTCACGGTAATTGCATCACCAATCATCAAGGTCTCGCCAACTCTTCTTGTCAAAATCAACATCGCAACTCCCCTGTCGCTGCGGCCCATATCCACGCATGCACTTGCAAGCATGGCTCTCTCCAGTGTAGTCCATCATACTGAATGATTCGCATGCTGCAATCAGCACGGGATCACACTACCGCCAAAATTTCAAGCGCGCTGCCCCACCCAGCCGGCCACGCCCGCCAACGCAGCAGCCAGTGCCGGGCCATCATCACCGCCGCCCTGCGCCATATCCGGCCGGCCGCCCCCCTTGCCATTGGCCTGCTTGGCCACATCACCCAGCACGTCGCCGGCCTTGATCTTGCCCAGTGCCGCACCACTGACGCCCGCCACCAGTGCGGCTTTGCCGTGTTCTACGCCTGCCAGCACGATGACGGCATCACCCAGTTGTTGCTTGAGCCGGTCCATCGCATCGCGCAAGGCTTTGGCGTCAAAGCCTTCCAACCGTGCGGCCAACACCTTGATCCCGGCCACGTCTTGCGCCTGCCCGGCCAAATCGCCGGTCGCGTTGGAAGCGGCCTGCGCCTTGAGCGTGTCCAGCTCGCGCTCCAGCTTTTTCTTTTGCTCCAGCAAATGACGCAATTTGTCGCCCAGCTCGGACACGTGCCCGCCCAGCAACTGCGCGGCATCGTGCAGGTGTTGTTCTTCTTCGATCACGAAGTCCAGCGCAGCCTGCCCCGTGACGGCCTCGATCCGGCGCACACCCGCCGACACGCCGCCTTCGCTGACCAGTTTGAACAGGCCAATATCGCCAGTGCGGCTGGCATGGGTGCCGCCACAGAGTTCGGTGGAGGTCGGGCCAAAGCGCAGCACGCGCACATGCTCGCCGTATTTCTCGCCGAACAATGCCATCGCGCCAAAGTCCAGCGCGTCCTGCATGGCCATGTTGCGCACTTCACCTTGATGATTTGCACGCACCTCGACATTGACCCGGCGTTCGACCTCGGCCAGTTCCGCTGCCGTCATCGGCTGGAAATGCGAGAAGTCGAAGCGCAACCGATCCGGCGCCACCAGCGAGCCTTTCTGCTGCACATGGGTACCCAGCACGTTGCGCAAAGCGGCGTGCAGCAAATGGGTGGCACTGTGGTTGATCACGATGGCGGCGCGCCGTGCGGCGTTGACCTCCGCCGACAGACGGTCGCCCAGCTTCAGTGCGCCCTGCTTCAGGCTGCCGCGATGCCCGTGGAACTGGCCCGCCAACTTCAGCGTATCAGTCACTTCGAACGCTACACCGAAGGCCGATAACACGCCGGTATCGCCCACCTGCCCGCCGGACTCGGCATAGAACGGCGTGGCCGACAGGATGACGATAGCGGTATCGCCTGCCGCAATGGCATCCACCGGCTTGCCGTCTTTCAACAAGGCCAGCACATGCACGCCATCGGCCGTCAGGCTGTCATAACCCAGGAACTGCGTGGGTGTGAGCGTGGCCACCAAGTCGGCCGGCAATTGCACACCGCCACCAAACTTGCCAGCGGCGCGCGCGGTTTCTTTCTGCTGCGTCATCGCCGCGTCAAACCCCTGCACATCCACCGACATGCCGCGCTCGCGGGCCATGTCCTGGGTGAGATCCAGCGGGAAGCCGTAGGTGTCGTACA
>DAORUL010000223.1:0-1876 GCA_035433165.1 Thermomonas sp.
CTGCGTGCCGAGGGCAAGATCGGTGCGGCGCTGGAGGCAGACATCGAACTGCATTGCAGCGTGGCCGATCAGAATTGGCTCTCGCCCTTGGTCGATGAGCTGCGCTTCCTGCTGATCAGTGGCGACGTCACGCTGGTGCCGGATGCCGATGCCAAGACGATCACGGTTTCCGCGCAGCCAACGCAGAAGCACAAATGCGTGCGCTGCTGGCACCATCGCGAAGACGTCGGCACACACGCCACGCATCCGCTGTTGTGCGGCCGCTGCGTGAGCAATGTGGAGGGCGCTGGCGAAGTGCGGAAGTGGTTCTGATGGGCAGGATTCGCCCCAATGCACTTCCCTGGCTGGCCGTCTCGATGCTGATCCTGGGCCTCGACCAATGGTCGAAGTTGTGGGTGCTGGCCAGCTTGCCCGAATACACCGCAGTACCGGTGATCGATGGTTTCTGGAACTGGTACCGCACCTACAACACCGGTGCGGCGTTCAGCTTTCTCGCCGATGCCGGCGGTTGGCAGAAATACTTTTTTGTAGTGCTGGCCTTTGCCATCAGCGGCTTGATGGCGTGGATGCTGGCGCGCACGCCACGCAGTGACTGGAAGCAGGCGCTGCCATTGGCATTGGTGATCGGTGGCGCGCTGGGCAATGTCATCGACCGCTTCGCGCATGGGCACGTGGTGGATTTCATTCAGTGGTATGTGGGCACGCACTACTGGCCAGCATTCAACATCGCCGATTGCGCGGTGGTGGGGGGTGCGATCGGCATGGCGCTGTTTGGCCTCATGGGCGGCAAACCCGCATCGAAGCAAGGATAATCACGGTATGACCGTCATGCTTGCCAACCCCCGCGGCTTTTGTGCCGGCGTGGATCGCGCGATTGAAATCGTCAAACGGACGCTGGAAATTTACGGTGCGCCGATCTATGTGCGGCATGAAGTGGTGCACAACAAATTCGTGGTTGATGATCTGAAAGCCCGCGGTGCGGTGTTCGTGGAAGAGCTCGATGAAGTGCCCGATGGCGCCACCGTGATTTTCAGCGCACATGGCGTCTCGCAGGCGGTGCGAGCCGAAGCCGGTCGGCGCGGTTTGAAGGTGTTCGACGCCACCTGCCCACTGGTGACCAAGGTGCATTTGGAAGTCAGCCGTACCCATCGGCGTGGCCGCGACATGGTGCTGATTGGCCATGCCGGGCACCCGGAAGTGGAAGGCACGATGGGCCAGTGGGGGCGCGGCGGCAACGATGGCCAGATCCATCTGGTGGAAGACAGTGACGACGTAGCCACGTTGCAACTCAAGCAACCCGACAACTGCGCCTACACCACGCAAACCACCCTCAGCGTGGACGATACCCGCGACATCATCGCCGCGCTGCGGGCGAAGTTTCCGAATATTCAAGGCCCCAAGCACGACGACATCTGCTACGCCACCCAGAACCGCCAGGACGCGGTGCGCGATCTGGTGCGCAATGGCTGCGAAGTGGTGTTGGTGGTGGGCTCACCCAATTCGTCCAATTCCAACCGCTTGCGTGAGTTGGCCGAGCGTGAGGGTGCACGTGCATGGCTGATCGACGGTGCCGATGAAATCGACCCGGCGTGGGTAGCAGGCGGCGTGCGCATCGGTGTGACGGCAGGCGCATCGGCTCCGGAAGTCCTGGTGCAGGGCGTGCTGGCGCGTTTGCATGCGCTAGGTGCGGCCAATGTGCAAGAACTGCACGGCGAGCCCGAGAGCATGGTGTTTGCCCTGCCCAAGGAACTGCGTGTGTTGGCAGACTGAGCCGGCAGCCGGTATCATACCCAGCTGCGCCGAAGTAGCTCAGTCGGTAGAGCAACTGATTCGTAATCAGTAGGTCGGAGGTTCGATTCCTCTCTTCGGCACCAAT
>DAORUL010000224.1:0-1869 GCA_035433165.1 Thermomonas sp.
ACGCCACCGGCAAGCGATGCCGTGCCATACCTGCACAAGCTCTATCGCGATGACCCCTATGGCTACCTGCGGCTGGCCGATTTGAAGTTGCAAGCAGGCCGCAAGCAAACCGTCATGGGGCATCACTTGCAGTGGTGGCAGCAACCTGCGGCCAAGCTGTCGATGTTCGAGATCACGGATGGCTACCCCGAGGCAGAACGTCAGCGCATCAATGCCATTCTGCGGAATCGTCTGTGGCAGGAAACCGACGCTTATTTTGAATGCATGGGGTCAGCGCGCAGCGCAGACCTTGCCGACTTTGAACAAACCGTCACCCCGGAATTATTCACACCGCACCTGATCAGCGTGACGGTGCATACCGACTATTCCTGCGGCGGTGCACATCCGGATTTTGACACTGCCGGCATCAACCTGGATGCGCATACAGGCAAGCCCATCGCGCTGGAGGATTTGCTGTGGTTGGGCAAGGGCAAGCCGCTGCACGTGATCGGGCTGGCGGATGATCCTGCACAAACGCCCAATGCCCAAGACAACGCTGCGCTATCGGCGTATCAGGAAAACATGCTGGCCCCGTGGCTGTTGGCGCAATTCAATCGCTTGTATCCGAAATTGATGCAGCCGGCCGACAGCGAAGACGAATGCAGTTACAACGATGTCGCGTTCTGGCAGTACGGCAATTGGCATCTGACCCCTGCCGGTGTGTTTTTCGGACCGTCCTTCCCGCGCGCAGCACGCGCCTGCGAGGCCAGCGATGACTGGTCGATCGTGCCGTGGGCCTTGGTGCGCAAACATCCGGGCCCGCTGGGGAATGCGATTCCCTGAGCCGGACTAGCCAGCAGCCACCGGTGCCGGCATCGGCCGCAGCAACAGCCGAAAATCTTCGCCCACCACCGCGCTGTCGATGCGCTGCAGTTTCAGGCGCTGCGCCATCGCGTCGATATGCAGGCCATCAAACAGCGGCCGTGCCTGTTCGCCCAGCAGCACTGGAGCCACATAGAGCAGCACTTCATCGACCAAACCGGCCGATAAAAATGCGCCAGCCAAGGTGGCACCGGCTTCCAACTGCACTTCATTGATGCCGCGTGCGGCCAGCAGGCGCAGCACCGCATCCAGATCGAAACGCGTGCCTTGCGCCGGCACGGCGGCGTGCTCGAACTCCACACCGCGTGGCAGCTTGGCATCGGGCGCATGGATATACAGCGTGGGTGCAGCGCCTTCGCGCACATGCCCGCGTGCGACGGTGGCCAGCCCCGGATCCAGCACCACGCGCAGCGGCGGCACGAAGTCGATGCCGTCATCCAAACGCACCGTCAAATGCGGGTCATCGGCCAATACCGTGCCGGCGCCGGTGAGCAATGCGCCACTGCGCGCACGCCAACGCTGCACATCCTGGCGCGAAGCTTCACCACTGATCCATTTCGAATCACCGGACGCCATCGCGGTACGGCCATCCAAACTGGTGGCCAACTTCACCCGCAACCACGGCCGGCCGCGTTCGATGCGGGCAAGGAAGCCGCGATTGAGCTCGCGCGCCTGCACTTCCATCAACCCCGATTCCACCGTAATTCCGGCAGCGCGCAATTTTTCAAAGCCGGCACCATCCACCTGCGGGAACGAGTCACGCATCGCCGCGACGACACGGCCAACACCGGCGGCAATCAGCGCGTCCGCACACGGCGGCGTGCTGCCGTGATGCGCGCAGGGTTCCAGCGTCACATACGCGGTGGCGCCTTTGGCGCGCGCGCCCGCTGCTTGCAACGCGAACACTTCGGCATGCGGCCCGCCTTTGCGCTGGTGCCAGCCTTCGCCAACCACCTCGTCGCCCTGCGCCAGCACGCAGCCCACCATCGGGTTGGGCCGCGTGGTGTA
>DAORUL010000225.1:0-1842 GCA_035433165.1 Thermomonas sp.
GCATCCAGCGACAGTTGCACCACCGGGATATCGGCCTTGGGAAAGGCATGCACCAACACCGACCAGGTGCCGTGGTCCAGCCCCCACTGACTGCGATCCAATTGCGCGATGTAATCCGGCGCCACCAGATCGGCCACTTCTTCGGCCAGCGCCGGCAACCCCGGCGCAGGGTATTGCACATCGAACAAGGCCTGCGGAAATCCGCCGAAATCATGGATCGTGCGCGGCTGCGGCATCGCCGTCAGCGCCAGCCCATCCACATACCAATGCGCCGACACCGCCAAAATTGCACGCGGCGCGGGCACCGATTCCCCGAACGCCCGCCACGCTTCGGTATAGCGGTTGTGCTCCAACGCGTTCATCGGGCTGCCGTGGCCCAGAAAGACGGCAGGCATCAACGGGGTGGTCATCTGTCGCTCCGGGTTGGTTGCACAGCCAAAAGTATGCGCGCTGTTGCCAATGCCTACGGGCTGGCCCCGATGACAACCTCAACCGCTGGCCTGTGGTTTCCGGGGCGTCGCCCCCTGTGCGTCGCAGATCGTGAGACAGCGGCGGTGGAGACTGCAGGCACCACAAACAACCCCATCAGGATCCATCATGGAAGTGCTGCTGATACTTTTCTTGCTGCTGATACTCGGGGGCGTGTTTTCGGTACAGCACGCCATCATCAAACCCGTGGTGGATTGGCTGCATCCGGAGCCACCCGCGACGGATCCCGAAATTGATGAGCTGCTGAAAGAAGTCGAGAGAATCCAGACACGTATCCGCAAACGCGAGGAAAAGCGGTTAGCGCCCAAACAACGTGAACGTCGCGCCAAACCAGACGGCATGCGCGCCGTGCTGCGGCTACTGGAGGAACAGAAAGCAAAGGACGCTGCAAAGCCACCGCCATTGCCTTGAAGCTTCTTTATTTGCCAACCAAACTCACTTTCCGGGCGTGCGCCGCAACTTCCCCTTGCGGGCGGAATAGACCGCACGCGGCTCATGCACGGCTGGCGACTGCCACGGGTTGATCAGGGTCACGCCCAGCGCAGCAAAGTCGGCGGTGTTGCGGGTGACCACGGTCATGCCGTGTACCCGCGCTGTGGCCGCGATAATGGCGTCGCGTTCGGCGCGCGGATCGTGGATATGCAGGCGTGCGCAGCAACGCGCTACCTCGGCATCCAATGCCAGCACGCGGCCGGCAAATTCCGGCCATACCCGCGTTTCCAACCACGTCCGCAACAGCGCGCCTTGCCTGGCATCGCGCCGTTCCAACCGCAGCACGCCAATCTCCAGCTCCATCAGGGTGATGGCAGACACAAAACACGCCGCCCGCTCCACCTGCGCCTGCCACGCCGCTACCTGCGCATCCGCCTTGCCGGACTCGACCTTGCGCAGTTCCGACACCACATGGGTATCCAGCAGCAACACCGGCCCGCGCCCTTAGTCGAATTCCGAAATGCGCAGCCCCAGCTTCAGCTTGGGCGGCACCAACCGAACCTCGGCCACACCCGGTAGTGCAAGCGCCTGCGCCAGCGTGCCGGTATTGCCGACCAAACGCTGGTAGTCCTCGATGCAAAGCAGCACATGCGCGGGCTTGCCACGGTCGGTGATGAACACCGGCCCCGCCAGCGCTGCCCGCTTGGCACGGCCGATGTCCTGATTCAACTCGCGGCTGGAGACGGTGGTAATCGACATGGGAGCCTCTCACACCACAATGTAGTAATGATACTACATGGCACGATGGCACTGCTTCCAACTCCGGATAGCGCTTGAACAGCGCATGCACGCGGCGGGATCTGGATTCAGTCGGCCGTGCCGGTGGCAGGCACCAGCAGCGGCGGCAGACCGTGCGGCGGC
>DAORUL010000226.1:0-1827 GCA_035433165.1 Thermomonas sp.
ACCGTATCGGGTTTGCTGAGGCTGGGCACAGGGGCCGCCGATTGTGCGGACACGCTGCCGCAGATGCAGAGCAGCCACAACCACGGCCAACGCAGCGGGCGGGGGGGCGTGTGCGCAACTGAAGTGCGCGCAATGGAAGTGTGCATGGAGTCCTCGCGTAGGTCAGAGCGCATCGGTGCCAATCTCCCCGGTGCGAATACGGATGGCTTGATCGAGGCCGATCACGAACACCTTGCCGTCGCCGACCTTGCCGGTGGCGGCAGCACTCACGATGGCTTCCAGCGCGGCATCGAAGGCTGCGTTATCTACCGCGCATTCGATTTTCAGCTTGGGCAAAAAATCGACTTGATACTCGGCACCACGGTACAACTCGGTATGGCCTTTTTGGCGGCCAAATCCCTTGACCTCGGTGACGGTGATGCCGGACACGCCCGCATCGGTCAGTGCCTCGCGCACATCGTCAAGTTTGAATGGGCGAATGATCGCAGTGATCAGTTTCATCGGTCTGTGGCTCCTTCAAAAGGTCTTGCCGAG
The DNA here is from genome assembly GCA_035433165.1 of Thermomonas sp. Classification (GTDB taxonomy): domain Bacteria; phylum Pseudomonadota; class Gammaproteobacteria; order Xanthomonadales; family Xanthomonadaceae; genus Thermomonas. The sequence continues at coordinate 535 of DAORUL010000226.1, forward strand.
GGTCAATGCCACGGTGTCCCTGGCCAGCGTGTGGCCATCGGAATTGGTGTACAGCGCGCTATCGGCAGTCGTGCCGGTACAGGCCAGCCCCAGCGTCACGCCATTGGCAAAATTACGGGTCAGGCCCAGCTTCCAATCGCGATAGGCGAAGGCGGCGTTGTGTGAAATCCACTGTTTGCCGGCATGCGCGGCAAGGCTCCAGTGTTCGTCAACCGCGAAGGTGGCGCTGAGGTCGAGATAGCCGCTGCCATTGGAGTCGGCATAGCCAAACAGATCGGTTGTGGCCAGCGAATACTTCGCGCCCAAGCTCACACGCTTGCTGGCGGCAAGCGTCACGCCGGCATACAACTCCAGCGTGTCGGCGCGATTGAAGCCGGACGGGAAGTGGCCGGGATAGGCGTAGTACTGCGCGCCCACATCCACGCTCACGGCGGGGCTTGGCGTGCCGCGCCAGCCGGCATAGGCATCCAGTTCAAGACTGCTGGAAATGGGTGCGGCGTTGCTGGACGTATCTGCCAGCCAACTGATGTTGCTGCCCCATGCTCCCGCATACAGACCATTGTCTGCGGCATGTTCGAAGCCCGCTTGCAAGGCGGGGTGTTGATTGTTTTGCGAGATGCCGCGAAAGACATAGTCGCCAGTCAGCGACAGGTTGCCACTGTTGCCTGCTTGCGCATGGCCGATGGCAGACAAGGTGCACAAGGCCAACAAGGTGCACGCGTGCGTGCGGCTGCGTGCGTGCGGCAAGGAGGCCACGCGATGAAACGGTGTTGCAAGGTCGTGAGACGACATGACGCAGGCTCCTCATAAGCGGCAGCCCTCCCCGGTCAGTGTTGCGTACTCGTGCAATGCAGAATCGTGCGGGTTCTGCCTGCGGCGATCGTTCGATCGCATGTGCCTCCTGTTGTTGCCGCGCAGATCCGCTGCGCGCAGCCCGCCTCGCCCCCTGCCCATGCAGACAACGGCGCGGAAGGCGTGCACCCGTCAGTGCACGCTTCCGGCCGGCCCAATCCTCGCCGGGGAGGGAGCGAAGCGAGGATCAGCCTGCTTCGCCCACCCTTGCGCGTGCAATCAGAGCGTGTAGTACATCTGGTATTCCAACGGGTGCGTGGCGCCACGGAACGCGGTCACTTCCTTCATCTTCAGACCGATGTAGGCGTCGATGAAATCATCGGTGAACACCCCGCCCGCTTTCAGGAATTCGCGGTCTTTGTCGAGCGCTTCCAGCGCCTGATCCAGCGAGTGGCAGACGGTGGGGTAGTTCTTCTCTTCTTCCGGCGGCAGGTCGTACAG
>DAORUL010000227.1:0-1817 GCA_035433165.1 Thermomonas sp.
TCCCTCAACTGGTCGTTGTGCGTCATTCCTTCACCCGGTCCAGCCAGTCGCGCAGGCGTTGCGGTCCGATGCGCTGCAGCTTGTCGCGTTGGGCCGGCGTCAGGCGCACCGGCACCGGCACCATTCGTCCGCCAGGCGGCAGCGCAGGCCGTCCGGGTTTTTTTGCTGCCTTTTCGGCAGTGTCATCTTCCATGTCAGGCACGCTTGATGTTCAGTTCTTCGCAAACATCAATGCCGAGTGCGGCGGCGCCTGCTTCGGCTACGTCATACGTTCCGGCAACCGGAACTTCAAATTCGACGGCCTCATTGCGCTTGCCGTCCAGCCAGGCGACCCAGGTTTCAGTTTCGACAGTGGTGGTGGTGGCTTGCTTGCTCATGGTGATCTCCTTGGGTTGCTGCGCGTCTTGCTGCAGTGGTATTAATGTAATACGTAAACAGCAGCAGTGCAAGAGCATTTTTGTAACACCGAAACGCACAACTCTGCGCTCCAGGCGGACCGCTACGCGGCCCGCTGAGCTTCGGTGTTGCGATGCTCGCAGTATTCAGCGGCCTCAGATCCACAAACAAACACAGCGACCTTGTGCGCACGCACAGCGACATCAATCGAGCACTCCATCCGGCCCTCGAAAACATCGCGCCACACGACATAGCCCATGTCGGGTAGATATGCGCAGCGGTGCGGCCAAGCCGGCGTCGCACCCACAGCCGTGATCATCACGCGCACGCCTGGCGTGGCCCCATACCGCTTGCGCACCGCCAGATCAACGACCTGCACGTCGTCGCGCCACGCCACGCCGTTGCAGCCGTCGAGGATGGCCTTGACCACGTTGTCCAGGTCCGGCTTCGTCGTCGGCATCAACTCACCGGCCAGCGCCGCGGCCTGCTTGCGCTTGCTCCAGCTCGCCGGGATCGGTGCATCGATTGCGATCGAGCAGGACACCGGGCCATCAATCAGCGGCCGTCCCGCCATCGCCTGTTGCGCGGCATGGGCGATCAGGTTTTCGTAGGCGACTGTTTTTGCCGGGGTGAAAACGCGCGCGCGCCCGGAGACAGTGCCGACGCGGGGTCGCCCTTTGCCCTGCGGTACACCTGGGACCGTGAACGTGATCACGCATCACCTCCACTGTCGCCGCGCAGATTGCGCGCCTGCTTGGTCACCCATGCTCGCATCGCGTCGGCTGTGACCAGCTTCATGTCGGACCACTGCTGGTCGGTCATGCGCACCTGGCGTGTCCTCATCAACTCGCCAGATGCGCTCTTGGGCTTGCGGCCCTGGCCCCGCCCGGGGCCGCCGCGCTTGGTGGTGTCGGTCATTGCGCTGCCGCCTGACGGACCAGATGGCCGCGGCCGTCGGGTGCCCACGTCCACTCAGTCTCAGGCGCATCGTCTTGACCCATGGTGAGCGTGATCGTTGACGTGACGGGTTTGCCTGCCTTGTGGATTGGCGTGGCGGGCGCGCGGTGGGTGATGGTAATGATCCGCTCGTAGGTAGCCGGGCGGCCGTGGCTCGCCGGGGTGTTGCGGGTGATGGTGTCGCGCTGCGCCTGACCGAGGTGCACAGCTTCAATCGTGGCGCCGGATACGCCGCCGATCCCGAGGATGCGGCGGTAGTGGCTGCTGTTGATGACGATCTCCGTAACGTCAGCTGCGGTGTCTGCGGTGTGGCTGCCGCCAACCCCAAGGGATGCGGGGATGTGGACGGTGTAGGTTGCGGTCATGGCCTGCTCCTGAGTGGTGCTGTGCTTCGTAGGGCGCCAAGTTTGTTACTCGCCACAGCGCATCGCGCGTTCGATGCGAGCGGTACTGTCGGTGGCGTG
>DAORUL010000228.1:0-1817 GCA_035433165.1 Thermomonas sp.
CCACTGGCTCGGCGCGTGCGCGTGCGCTGTGGGGCGATAGCGTGGCGCATGTGTACTTGCCGTATGACTTGCCCGGCGCGGTGGGGCGGTTTCTGGATCACTTCCGCCCGGTGTTGGCGCTGATCGTGGAAACCGAGTTGTGGCCGAACCTGTTGTTTGCGTGCCGTGACCGCGACATTCCGACCCAAATCCTCAATGCACGCTTGTCGGCGCGGTCATTGCGCGGCTATCGGGTGCTGGGGCCGTTGATCCGGCGCGCCTTGGCCAGCGTGGGACTGGTGGCGGCGCAATCGGGGGATGATGCCCGCCGTTTCCTGGAGCTTGGTGCGCGGCCGGCCAGTGTGCAGGTGACTGGCAATCTCAAATTCGACATGGCACCGGTACAAACGGCTGCGTTCGAATCGGAGTTTGCTGCGGCATTGGGTACCAAACGACCGGTGTGGATTGCCGCCAGCACCCATGAGGACGAAGAGCAGGCGGTGCTGGAGGCACATCTGGCGCTGCGCAGCAGCCATCCTGATGCCTTGCTGTTGTGGGCGCCGCGGCATCCGGAGCGATTCCGTGCGGTGCAGCAACGCATCGCGGATGCCGGCTTGAAGGTGGTGACGCGTTCGCAGCAAAACTGGCCATCGGCAGATACCGATGTGTTCGTGATCGATACCCTGGGTGAATTGCTGGCGTTTTACACCTGCGCGCAGATCGCGTTTGTGGGCGGCAGCCTGCAAGACATCGGCGGGCACAATTTGCTGGAACCTGCCGCCACCGGCGCCGCGATTCTGAGCGGGCCGCATTTGCATAATTTTGTGGATATCGCGCGGCGCCTGCGCGAGGCGCAAGCGATGCGCCTGGTGACCGATGCCGCTTCGCTGGCAACGGCGTTGCGCGAGTTGTTCGATGACGCGGCAGCCAGGCAGGCACTTGCAACGCATGCCGCGCACCTGCTGGAGGACGGGCGCGGTGCACTGGCGCGCACCCTCACCTTGATCGAGCCGATGCTGCCGCCAGCGGCATCGGCATGTGAGTGAACCAGGCGCTGCGGATCAGCCGCCGGCCAGGCTCTTGTCGATCGCCTTGTCGGTGGTCAGCAAGCGGTTGATGTCTTCCACATCGCTGACATTCAGATCACCTGCGGATTGTTCCAGCAACAGACGGCTTTGCAGGAAGTTGTACTTGGCCTGGGCATAGGCCTGTTGTGCGCTGAACAATGTGCGCTGATTGTTCAGCACATCCAGCACGGTGCGGGTGCCTACCTCCAGGCCCACTTGCGAGGCGTCATACGCCTTTTGTGCGGACAGCAGCGAGGAATGCAGTGCCTCGACCTGGCTGATGCCGGCGACCATGGTTTGGTAGGCGCTACGGGTGCTGCGCTCGACCGCGCGCTTGGTTTGCTCCACGGCGTCGGCGGCAGCATCGCGCTGCGCCAATGCGCTGCGCACATTCGACTGGGTGGCCATGCCGGAGAAAATCGGGATGTTCAAGGTCAGGCCCACGCTGGTGGAGGCCTTGTTGGCCCCGATGAACGCCGGGTCGTACAGGCCGGTGATGGCTTTGCCATACGAGGCTTGCAGGCCAAGCGTGGGCAGGTGGCCGGCGCGTGCGGTAGCCACCGAAGACTGAGCGGCATCCAGACTGGCTTGTTGTGCTTTCAGGGTGGGGTTGTTGGCCAGTGCATTGGCCACCCAGGCATCCACGTTCTTGTCGCTGGACAGTGCAGGCTTGAAGTCGTCTGGCAGACCCTTGAGGTTGCCCGCTGGGGCATGGGTGATTTCCAGCAATGCCTGATAGGCATCCTGCGCGGCATTGCGGGCCAGCAGGGT
>DAORUL010000229.1:0-1799 GCA_035433165.1 Thermomonas sp.
TCGAGCACGATGCGGATCGACACCGGCAGGCGCTTGATGTTCGGGTACTTGCGCGCCAGTGCAGGCAGGGAATACAACTGCCCCACTTTGCCCGAGGCCGTCGTGAAACTCTTGAGCGTGGAAGCAAAGGCGTGGCGTGCCGGGCGAGGAATTGCTGAGGCCATAACGCTGTCTCCTGAAATGCAGTGGTGGGCTATTCTGGCATCCCTAGGCTCCGCCGCAATGGCCCAACTCGTTCCAGGGGCACTACCCACCCTTTACAGGGCGCTGAGCAATCCGTTTTTTCGCTTGCAGAAAAGTCACCAGCTCGCGGTCGGAGCGGCGGATGTGCAGCGACAACCAGTCCCGCATCAGGCCCGACAACTGAGAGGCCACCGTGATGCTGCCTTCTGCCTGTCTGTCGGCCAGCGTCTGCAACTGCGCAATGATCGTATTGTGCTGTTTGTGGTGTTCCGCCAGGCCCGGGAAAGCAGCCGCGCCCATGATTTGCTCCTCGCGGGTGAAATGCTGCTGGGTATAGGTGATAAGCCGCTGCATCACACTGGCCACCACCTCCTGCCCTTGGCCCTGGCTTGTGGCGGTGTGCAGTTCATTGACCAAGTCCACCAACTGGCGATGGTCTGCATCGATCGGGCCATGATCGATCTCCAGGTCAGGGCCCCATTCAAAATATGCCATGTGGTACTTTCTACTGGATTGCCAGGGCGCGCTCGCCCGACAGCTTGAACACACTGACCGCATGCACCAACGCATGCGCCTGCACATCCAGCGACTGCGCCGCTGCGGCCGCCTCTTCGACCAGCGCCGCGTTGCCTTGAGTGACCTGGTCCATCTGCCCCATGGCGGTGTTGATCTGGTCAAGCCCGCTGGTCTGTTCGCCGCTGGCCGCAGCCAGCTCTCCCATGATGTCGGTCACCCGGCGCACGTTGACGACAATTTCATCCATGGTGCTGCCTGCTTGTTCCACCAACCGGCAACCTTGCTCCACGTTGCCGACCGAGGTTTCAATCAAGGCCTTGATTTCCCGCGCCGCCGTGGCAGACCGCCCAGCCAAGCTGCGCACCTCCGTGGCCACTACGGCAAAGCCCCGGCCCTGATCACCCGCCCGCGCGGCCTCCACTGCCGCATTCAAGGCCAGGATATTGGTCTGGAACGCAATGCCGTCGATGACGCCAATGATGTCGGCAATCTTGCGCGAAGAGACATTGATCGCCTCCATGGTGTGCACCACCTGCGCTACCACGGTGCCGCCGCGCAAGGCTACGTCTGCGGCTGCAGCCGCCACCTGGTTGGCATGCTGGCTTCCCTCGTAGTTCTGTCGCACGGTGGCACCAATCTGCTCCAGCGATGCGGCGGTCTGCTCCAACGAGGCCGCCTGCTCTTCCGTGCGCTGGGACAAGTCCAGGTTGCCCGCAGCAATCTGGCTGCTGGCCGAAGAGATAGCCTCCGAACTGACCCGCACGCCACCCACAATGCGTACGAGCGCTGTGCTCATCGTCTGCAGCGCCTCCAGCAACTGGGCCATTTCGTCCTTGCCTTCAGGCTGCACCTGTCCGGTCAGGTCGCCCGCGGCCACCTGCCGGGCCAAGTGCAAGGCCTCGCCAATGGGCCGGGTGATGGAGCGGGTTATCAAAATTGCAGCACCGGTACCGATCACAATGCCCAGCAAAACCAACCCCACCATCAGTTGCTGGGAGAACTCAATATGTTTCTGCGCCTCGGCACTGCTCGCTATGACCACCCGTTTTTGTAGCGCAGCCAGCCCAGCAATGGGGATTTGCAAAGCGTCAATGGCCAAC
>DAORUL010000230.1:0-1787 GCA_035433165.1 Thermomonas sp.
GGCCGTTTGGCGCCGGGCCGAGCGATGGCATACATCTGCCACGCGATATCTTTCATCAGCGCTTGGCGGTCATTGCCCTCCACATACAAATCAAAGTGGGTGCGGCCGGGCACAAAGCGGAAATCGGACTTGGCGCCCAAGCCATCCAGTACGGCCTTGAGCTTGTAGGCAGCGCCGTCCAGATAGAACGTATCGGCGGTGCCCACATAGAGGTGCAACTTGCCGTCGAGGTCGGGTTTGAGTTGCGGCCATTGCGTGCGCAGGATGCGGCCGATGTCGTAATGCGCGCCCCAGTACGCCACTATCTGCGGATCCACCTTGCCGGTACCACGGTCGAACATCGGCGCTGGACGACCATCGGCACCGCGTGGCGAGAACACCCATTCAAACGAGGCCAGTTGCCCGCCAATCGGGCCGGTGACCTCTTCCATTCTGGCGAATTGTTCGAAGCTGGCTTGTACCTTGCCTTTGTCACGCATGATGGGGTACGGGCTGCCATCCGGTTTGCGATAGACATTGGCATTGGCGGCGTACAAGTCGATGCCGCAGAAGTCATCGAATACGCTGGAGTCGGGCGAGGTGGACCAGGTGCCGCCAAACAGTTTCGGATAGTGCACTTGCAGCCACAGCGTGGCCCAGCCACCGGAGGAATGGCCGTTGAGGAAGCGACCCGAGGCGTTGCCATCCATCCGATACATGCCCTCCAGGTGAGGGATCAATTCTTCGGTGAGCGCCTGCCCCCATGGGCCGTTGTTGACCGAATCGGCAAACTCGTGGGTACCGGTGGCACTGGATTCGTCCAGCAAGACCCAGATCATCGGTGGCAATTCGCCCGACTGCATGCCGGCATAGGCATTGACTGCGGTACCGATCAAGCCGCGTTGGTTGCCGCCAAAGCCGTGGGTGAAATACAGCACCGGGTAGCGCGCCGGTGCGGCGCCGTCGTAGCCGGGGGGCAGTACCACCCAGCCACGCATATGGATGGGGCGACCCCGGAACGCACTGAGCGCGGGGCTGATGAAATCAATTTCACGGGTGGCCGCTTTTGCCGCGGGTGCGGCCTTGCGAATGGCCTCGGAAAAGTGCGGAGACAATTGCCACGGGTCACCCGCTGCCGGCAGCCGTTGATCCAGCACCAAGGTGGTGGGTGTGGCGGCCTTGCCCAGCGTCACTTTCACTGGCGCGCTCAAGATGTCATCGGCACCGCGTCCGCCGTAATTGTCATCGCCGGCCACATCCAGCACGGCTTGCACGTAATATTCGCCATCGGCCAATTTCGAAAACGGCGTTGGCCAAGCGAGGGTATCGGTATCTACCGCGAGCGTTTGCCCGGGGGCCAGGCGTGCAATATCCATCCCGGCCATGCTGCTGGCATCGGCACCGCCAAACGGGCTGGCATTGACCTCCAACACGTTGCCGTCCTTCGCCTTGGCCAGTGCCTGCGCAGCAGGTTCCGCAAACAGCAGCAAGCGACCAGCGGCATTGGCCGTGGCGCTGGCGGGCAGTTGCACGCGCAGGGGCGCGGGGGTGTCAGCCTGCGCACAGGCACACAGGGCCAACAGCAGGGCGGCCAAGGTTGAACGCTGCAGGGATAGCGCATGGCGCATGGGTCGCTCCGGTGGATGCGGTGGGTAGTCGCAGTATGCAATGTGCAGTCGTTGAATGATCGGCGGTTTACGCAGCCTTGCTGGGCACGCGCCATGGCGGTGAGGCCATCACCATATCCGCCAGTGAGTAGGCCAATTCGCGTTCTGCCAACACGGCCGCATCGGCGCCGTGTTCGAGCA
>DAORUL010000231.1:0-1776 GCA_035433165.1 Thermomonas sp.
CCCACCAAGGCCACCGCACTGGCGGTGTGGTGCGGGTTGCGAAACGGGCGTTGCCGCCAACGCGCCAAGTCCAGCCCGCGGCTGCTGGCCGAGGCAATACTGGCAGTTTCCAGCGCTTCGGCTTCGCCGGGCTCGGGCAGGATGCCGCACAGGCGCGAGGCCAACAGGGTTTTCCCGCTGCCGGGTGGGCCGACCAACAGCAGGTGATGATTGCCTGCGGCGGCAATTTCCAGTGCGCGCCGCGCCTGGGTTTGCCCGCGCACATCGGCCAAATCGGGGGCTATGGCGGCCACGCCGGGTTGCGCTTGCGCCAATGGCAAGGTTTTGCGCGCCTCCAGGGCGGCACACACTTCCAGCAGGGTGCGTGCGGTGCGCACTTCCACCGAGGTGGCCAGTGCGGCCTCGGCACCGTTGCCGGGCGAGACCAGCAGGCGGCGCTGGCAACTGCCGGCGGCCAAGGCCGCGGCCAGCACGCCGTCCACCGCACGGATTTCGCCGGTCAGTGCCAATTCGCCCAGAAACTCCCAGCCGTCCAATGCCTCGCAAGGCAACTGCCCACTGGCGGCCAGGATGCCCAGCGCGATTGCCAAATCAAAGCGGCCGCCATTTTTGGGCAGGTCGGCAGGCGCAAGATTGATGGTGATGCGGCGCGCCGGAAATTCGAATTGCGCGCACTGAATCGCCGCACGCACGCGGTCTTTGGCCTCGCGCACCGCCGCTTCCGGCAAACCCACAATACTCATCGCCGGCAGTCCGCCGGCCAGATGCACTTCCACCCGAACTTCAGGCGCACGCACCCCTGTCCGCGCACGGCTGTGCACGATCGCAAGACTCATGGCGGCGCTCCTTAGTGGTGGGCGCTGTCGTTGCTGCTGGCGCAGGACTCGGCCAGTTCAGCCAATTGCGCTTCCAGTGCGTCGAGCTTGTCGCGGGTGCGTGCCAGCACCGCGCGCTGCACGTCAAATTCCTCGCGGGTCACCAAATCCAGCTTCCCCAAACCGGCCTGCAGTACCGATTTGAAATTCTGCTGCAATTCCTCGCGGCCTTCGCGCAAACCCGGCGGGACCAGGCTGCTGAGGCGGCGGGCAAGTTCATCGAGTTGCGATAAGTCGATCATGTGGGGTTGGCTCATGGCGGGTCTCCTGCGGGTGTGTGCAGCATGGGCAAGCATGCTTGCCGCTGCCATCAGTGCAGGCCGCATGCGGGGGTGGGATTAGTCCGCAGCGCACGTGCAGTATGCCTTGCGCCGGCAGGTTATGCTCACGCTACCGAGCAGGAGATGTGGCAATGAAGATGGTGATGGCGGTGATCAAGCCGTTCAAGTTGGACGATGTGCGCGAAGCGCTGGCCGAAGCGGGCGTGGCCGGCATCACCGCCACCGAGGTCAAGGGCTTTGGCCGCCAGAAGGGGCACACCGAGTTGTATCGCGGGGCCGAATACGTGGTCGATTTCCTGCCCAAGATCAAGCTGGAAGTGGCGGTCACCGATGATCAGGTGGAGGCTGTGACGGAGGCCATCATCAAGTCTGCCGGCACCGGCAAGATTGGCGACGGCAAAATTTTCGTATGGGATTTGGAGCGCGTGGTGCGCATTCGCACCGGTGAGCTGGATGGCGATGCGCTGTGAGCTGCGCCCAAGCCCTCGTCTTGCGGATCAACTCCGATGAGTGCGCCACGCGCGCACGCCGGCATGTACCGCCAGCACGATGGCCCAGCTCAACCACAGCGTCCACAACACATGTGACAGAAAGTGCGCGCCGCGCATCTGCTGCACCAA
>DAORUL010000232.1:0-1708 GCA_035433165.1 Thermomonas sp.
ACCACCGCCATTTCGTTGATCAGCTTGGGATTGGCGAAGGTGGCGCGCTGCGCGGTCAAATGATCGCCACGATGGGTGGCATAGGAATTGAAGTCTTCTTCCGGCACGCCCATTTGGGCGAGGTATTCACCGGCGGCGCTGCTGCGCAAAATCGCGTTGCTGGGCGACAGATGATCGGTGGTGATGTTGTCGCCCAGCACCGCCAAGGCGCGCATGTGCTTGAGCGTGCGCTCGCCCGCCAATGCGCCTTTCCAATACGGCGGGTTGCGGATGTAGGTGCTCATCGGCCGCCAGGCGTACAGCGGCTTGGCTTGGGTCTTGGCGCGGCTGGCGAACATCGGGCCATAGATGCTGCGGAACTGCTCCGGTTTCACGCAGGCTTTCACCACCGTGTCGATTTCGGCATCGGTGGGCCAGATGTCCTTCAGCCGCACTTCGTTGCCGTCGTGGTCGATACCCAGCACGTCTTTTTCGATATCGAAGCGCACCGTGCCGGCGATGGCATAGGCAATCACCAGCGGCGGTGACGCCAAAAATGCCTGCTTGGCATACGGATGGATGCGGCCATCGAAATTGCGATTGCCCGACAGCACCGCGGTCACATACAGATCGCGCTCGATCACTTCCTTCTGGATCACCGGATCCAGCGCGCCGCTCATGCCGTTGCAGGTGGTGCAGGCGAAGCCGACGATGCCGAAGCCCAGCTGCTCCAGCTCCGGCAACAGCTGGGCTGCTTCCAGATACAACTGCACCGCTTTCGAGCCGGGTGCCAGCGACGTTTTGACCCACGGCTTGCGGGTCAGGCCACGCGCATTGGCATTGCGCGCCAACAGCGCAGCCGCGATGACGTTGCGCGGGTTGCTGGTATTGGTGCAACTGGTGATCGCGGCGATGATCACCGCGCCATCGGGGATCAAACCCTGCGCTTCTTCACTGCGCGCCGCATCGAGTTTTGCGGTATCGGCAATGCCGCGCTCGTGCAGCGCACTGACCGGCAGGCGGCGATGCGGGTTGGATGGGCCGGCGAGGTTGCGTACCACCGTTGCAAGATCGAAATGCAGCGTGCGCTCGAACTGCGCATCACGCAGATCATCGGCCCAGAAGCCGCAATGTTTGGCATAGGTTTCCACCAGCGCCACCTGCGCATCCTCGCGTCCGGTCAAGCGCAGGTAATCCAGGGTGTTGTCATCAATCGCGAACATCGCCGCCGTCGCGCCGTATTCGGGCGCCATGTTGGAGATGGTGGCGCGGTCGCCAATGGCCAGCGCCGCTGCGCCTTCACCACGGAATTCCAGATACGCGCCCACCACTTTGGCGGCGCGCAAGAATTCGGTCAGCGCCAGTACCAGGTCGGTGGCAGTGATGCCAGGTTGTGGCTTGCCGGCCAGCTCCACCGCGATGATGTCGGGCAGGCGCATCCACGACGGATTGCCCAGCATCACGCTTTCGGCCTCCAGCCCGCCCACGCCCACCGCAATCACGCCCAGTGCATCCACGTGCGGGGTGTGCGAATCGGTGCCGACGCAGGTATCCGGAAACGCCACGCCGTCCTTGGTGTAGATCACCGGCGACATTTTTTCCAGATTGATCTGATGCATGATCCCGTTGCCGGCCGGGATCACGTCGACATTGTCGAAGGCGAGCCGTGTCCATTCGATGAAGTCGAAACGATCGGCGTTGCGGCGATCTTCGATCACGCGATTTTTCG
>DAORUL010000233.1:0-1693 GCA_035433165.1 Thermomonas sp.
GTGGGTTGTACCCACAGCTTGCGCGTGCCGGTGGCCTGCATGACACGCGCTTCCACCTGCGCAAGTTCATCCGTTTCCAACGCAGGAATGGCGCGCCGGCCGGGCCAGCTTTCACCAGTGTGTGGGAAGCCCAGTGCCCAATCCTGTTTGCCAAGGCAGCGCTCGCGCACGCGATCGGCATTGGGCAGCACATCATCGAACAGCCAGTAGTCGCGGCCTTCGGTGGGCTTGCGGTAGGGCAGCATCCGCAACATCGGCGTGGGTGGGAATTGGGGTTTCACCAGCGCGACTATACGAGCCGATGCTTGTGGGTTGTTAAACTTGGCTGACAAATTGAATGGAGTAGCGCATGCGCCGCAAGATCGTTGCCGGTAACTGGAAGCTGCAAGGCAGCCGTGAATTCGCCGCCGCCTTGGTGGATGCCATCAACGCAGGTGCGCCTGCCGGCGTTGGCTTGATCGTGCTGCCGCCGTATCCGTATCTGGGCGAAGTGCTGGCCCGCTGCGCAGGCGCAGACATCGCAGTGGGTGCACAGGATGTGAGCGCGCATGCAAAGGGGGCCTACACCGGCGAAGTGGCGGCCTCCATGCTGGCTGATGTGGGTGCACGCTATACCTTGGTGGGGCATTCCGAGCGTCGCCAATACCATGCCGAAAGCAGTGAATTGGTGGCGCAGAAATTCCAGGCTGCGCAGGCCGCTGGCATCACTCCCATCCTGTGTGTGGGCGAACGCTTGGAAGAGCGTGAAGCCGGGCAGACCGAGGCGGTGATTGCCGGCCAATTGCGCCCGGTACTGGAGTTGGTTGGCGCAGCGGCATTTGCCAATGCGGTGGTGGCGTACGAGCCGGTGTGGGCGATTGGCACTGGCCGCACCGCCAGCCCAGAGCAGGCACAGGCGGTGCATGCCTTCATCCGTAGCCAAGTGGCCGATATGGATGCTAAAATTGCCGATTCACTGCCGCTGTTGTACGGTGGCAGCGTGAAGCCCGACAACGCGGTCAGTCTGTTTGCGCAGGCCGACGTGGATGGCGGGTTGATTGGCGGCGCTTCCTTGGTCGCCGCAGATTTCCTGGCCATCGCAGCTGCGCTGGCCTGACCGACTTCAGAGACAACCTCCATGCTGTTGCAACTTGTCAATATCCTGTACGTGCTGGTGGCCATTGGCATCATCGCTTTTGTGCTGCTGCAACAAGGCTCTGGTGCGCAGGCCGGTTCCGGCTTTGGTGGTGGCGCATCCTCCACCGTGTTCGGCGCGCGCGGCGCGTCCAACTTCCTCAGCAAGTCCACCAAGTGGCTGGCCATTGTGTTTTTTGTCACCAGCATGGGCATGGCGATGTATGCCAGCAAGCAGGCCGTTCGCGGCCCCGCCAAGGTGGATTTGGGCGTGATGGCGCAGCAAACCGCAGCTAAGCCGGCTGCCAGCATTCCCACGGCACCTGCTCAGAGTGCACCGACTGCTTCCGTTGCCACGGCACCGGTTGCGCAAACCACGCCTGCAGCGACTGCCACGGTAGCGCCTGCTGCCGCGTCGACCGAAGCCCCCAAGGCCCAGCAGCCGGTGGCACCAGCACCGGCTAAATGACGAAGTTTGGCAACACGCATTAAACTTGCAACACCCGGCCAGCAAGGCCGTAGCAATGCCCAGGTGGCGGAATTGGTAGACGCACTACCTTGAGGTGGTAGCGATTTAGGT
>DAORUL010000234.1:0-1683 GCA_035433165.1 Thermomonas sp.
GGCATGCATATCGCCAACGGCATGTATGGCTTGATCCTGGTGGAGCCACCGGAAGGAATGCCGAAAGTGGATCGTGAGTTCTACGTGATGCAGGGCGACTTCTACACCTCCGGCAAATACCGTGAAAAAGGCCACCAGAATTTCGATATGGAAAAGGCCATCGACGAACACCCGACCTATGTCCTGTTCAACGGCATGGAAGGCGCGCTGACCGGCGACAAGGCACTGACTGCCAAAACCGGTGAAAAAGTGCGCCTGTACGTGGGCAATGGCGGCCCCAACCTGGTCTCCAGTTTCCATGTGATCGGCGAAATCTTCGACAAGGTTTGGTACGAAGGCGGCACCCGCTTCCAGGAAAACGTACAAACCACGCTGATCCCCTCCGGTGGCGCGGCGATGATGGAATTCCACATGGAAGTACCGGGCAGCTATGTCCTGGTGGACCACAGCATCTTCCGCGCCTTCAACAAGGGTGCACTGGCCATCCTCAAGGCCGAAGGCAAGGAAGACAAATCGATCTATTCCGGCAAGGAAGTCGATGCGATGTATCTGGGTGATCAGGCCGCTGGCACCAATCGCGCACCTGTTGCCGCCGCTGCCGCCGCGCACGCTGCTGGCACGCTGACCAAGGACGAGCAGATCGCGGCCGGCAAGGTATTGTTTGCGGGCACCTGCTCCACCTGCCACCAGCCGGATGGCAAGGGCATGGAAGGCGTGTTCCCGCCGCTGGCTGGCTCCAGCTTCATCAAGGCCAATCCCAAGCGGGTTCCGGAAATCATCACCCATGGCTTGGTCGGCCCAGTGACGGTCAATGGCAAGGAGTACAACTCCAACATGCCGCCGATGAGCCAGCTGACCGATGACGAAGTAGCCAATATCGCCACCTATGTCCTTAACAGCTGGGGCAACCCGGGCGGACAAGTCAGCCGCGAAGATGCAGCCAAGGCCCGCGCCGCCAAACCTGCCAACGCATCGGCAGGGCACTGAGACCATGCGCCGCCTGCTTGCCGCCCTGTTGCTTGCTCTGCCACTTGCCGGCCTTGCCGCCGGCGCGGTGGTCTCGGGTCGCTATGCCGGGTTGCCAGGCGGCGTATTCAAGTCGGTACTGCGCTATGAAGATGCCAAAAGCGGCGTGCGCATCAAGCCCTTTGCGTTGATGCGCAAGCCGGTCACCAATGTGGAATTCCTGGAGTTCCTCAAACGCCAGCCGCAATGGCGACGCGACCGTGTCTCGCGCGTGTTTGCCGAATCCCGCTACCTTTCGCATTGGGCCGGGCCAGACACGCTCGGCCCCGATGCACAGCCGGACCGCCCCGTGGTATGGGTGAGCTGGTTTGCCGCAGAGGCGTATTGCAAATCGCTGGGTGCCCGGCTTCCCACGTGGAACGAATGGGAATATGCGGCGGCCGCCGATGAGACCCGCCGCGACGCCCGCAGCGATCCCGCATGGCGCGAACGCATCCTCAGCTGGTACGCACGCTCATCCAAAGACGCCCTGCCGCGGGTAGGCCTGCAAACCCCCAATGTGTATGGCGTGCAGGATTTGCATGGATTGGTTTGGGAATGGACTGAAGATGCATCGTCATTGATGGTGGATGGCGACAATCGCAATCAGGGTGATCCCGACAAAGGCAAATTCTGCGGCGCCGGGGCGCTTTCGATGGATGATCGCGAAAATTATGC
>DAORUL010000235.1:0-1681 GCA_035433165.1 Thermomonas sp.
TGGCGGAGAGGGAGGGATTCGAACCCTCGGTAGGCTATAAACCTACGCCTGATTTCGAGTCAGGTACATTCAACCGCTCTGCCACCTCTCCGGAAGCGGGCCGCAAATGATAACGGGACAGAGACTTTGCTGCAAGGTTTTCGCATCCTGTTGGCCACGGCTGGTAACAAAAAAAACCCGCCAGCACGGGCGGGTTTTTTGACACGCAAGCTGGCGCGTGGCTCAGACCTGCATCGCCTTGGCAACTTCGGCGGCGTAGTCTTCCACCACCTTTTCGATGCCTTCACCCACCACCAGGCGCTGGAAACCGATCACGTCGGCGCCGGCAGCCTTGAGCACGGCTTCTACGCTCTTGTCGCCGTCCAGCACATAGGGCTGGCCGTACAGGGTCACTTCGTTGACGATCTTGGCGATCTTGCCGCTGATGATTTTTTCCAGGATCTCGGCCGGCTTGGCCTTGTCCTTTTCGCTCATCTTGGCCAGCTCGATTTCCTTTTCCTTGGCTACAAACTCGGCCGGCACATCGGCGGCCTTGTTGTGCGGCGGGTTCATCGCGGCCACATGCATGGCCAAGCCGCGGGCAAGGTCGGCATCGCCGCCGGCCACTTCAATCAGCACACCAATCTTGCCGCCGTGGACATAAGCGGCCACGTGGTTGTTGGTGTTCACGCTGACCATGCGGCGCACCTGGATGTTTTCGCCCAGCTTGGCGATGGCCGCGGCGCGGGCTTCTTCGACGGTTTCGCCGGAGGCCAGCTTGGCGGTCTTCAAGCTATCGACATCGGTGCTGCCCGAGGCCAGTGCGGCAGCGGCGATGGCTTCGCACAGGTCAACAAAGTTGCCGTCTTTGGCCACGAAGTCGGTTTCGGAGTTGATTTCCACCAGCACGGCCTTGCCGCCAACCTGGGCGGCGGCCACGCGACCTTCGGCAGCCACGCGGCTGGCCTTCTTGTCGGCCTTGGCCAGACCGGACTTGCGCAGCGCTTCGGCCGCGGCGTCGATGTCGCCATTGGTTTCGGTGAGTGCCTTCTTGCACTCCATCATGCCGGCGCCAGTGCGCTCGCGGAGTTCCTTGACAAGGGAAGCGGTGATTTCAGCCATTGGGATTACCTCTGAATTGAATACGGTGAAACCCCTCTCCCGTTGGGAGAAGGGTTGGTGTGAGGATTAAGGGCGTGCGGAATTCCACAACGCGACCGAACCCTCATCCGGTCCTACGGGCCACCTTCTCCCGGCGGGAGAAGGGGCAGTCGCAACCTGCGCGGCTGCGTGATGGGGTGATTACTCGCCCTTCTTGCCGCGACGGGCCGGCTTGGCCTCTTCGCCGTCAACGGCAGCAGCGAAGTCTTCTTCGCGCACGTTGGCGGCGTTCGGCGCAGCGGCCTTGCCTTCCAGTACGGCGTCGGCAGCAGCACGTGCGTACAGCTGCACCGCGCGGATGGCGTCGTCGTTGCCGGGAATGGCGTAGTCCACCAAGGCCGGGTCGTAGTTGGAGTCGACCACCGCGATCACCGGAATGCCAAGCTTCTTGGCTTCCTTGATGGCAATGTCTTCATGGCCGATATCGATCACGAAGATCGCGTCGGGCAGGCGGTTCATTTCCTTGATGCCGCCCAGGCTGGCTTGCAGCTTGTCGCGCTCGCGGCGCAGGCCCATCACTTCGTGCTTGACCAGCTTCTGG
>DAORUL010000236.1:0-1681 GCA_035433165.1 Thermomonas sp.
AGCGCGTGGCGCGCTACACCGCGATTCTTGCTGCGGGCCTGAAGGAATTGGGCTTCGACACCGTGCACGCCACCGCGTTCGACACGCTGTGCATCGATGCCGGCGACAACAACGCCGCGATTGCCGAACGTGCGCGCAGCCTGGGTGCCAACTTGCGTGTGCGTGGCAATGGCTCGCTGTGCATTGCGCTGGATGAAACCACCACGCGCAACGACCTTGAATTGCTGTGGACGATCTTTGCCGGCGATACCGCCAAGCTGCCGTCGGTGGACGCGCTGGACGCCAGAGCACCGTCGCTGATTCCGGCACAGCTGCAGCGCACCAGCACCTACCTGACCCACCCGATCTTCAACACGCACCATAGCGAACACGAGCTGCTGCGCTATCTGCGCACACTGGCCGACAAAGACCTGGCCATGGATCGCACCATGATCCCGCTGGGCAGTTGCACGATGAAGCTCAACGCCACCGCCGAGATGATCCCGATCACCTGGCCGGAGTTCGGCAACATCCATCCGTTCGTCCCCGCCGAACAGGCGCAGGGCTACAAGGAACTGATCGCCGGGCTGGAAGCGATGCTGGTGGAAGCCACCGGCTACGACGCGGTGAGCTTGCAACCCAACTCCGGCGCGCAGGGCGAATACGCCGGCCTGCTGGCAATCCGCGCCTACCATGCCTCCCGCGGCGAAGCGCATCGCAATATCTGCCTGATCCCGGAATCGGCGCACGGCACCAACCCGGCATCCGCCAACATGTGCGGGATGAAGGTGGTCGTCACCAAGTGCGACGTCAACGGCAACGTGGATGTAAACGACATTCGCGTACAAGCTGAAAAGCATTCGGCCAACCTTGCCGCGATCATGATGACCTACCCGTCCACCCACGGCGTGTTCGAAGAAGACGTGGTGGAGATCTGCGAGATCATCCACCAGCACGGTGGCCAGGTGTACACCGACGGCGCCAACATGAACGCGCTGGTCGGCCTGGCCAAGCCCGGCAAGTGGGGCAGCGACGTCTCCCACCTCAACCTGCACAAGACCTTCTGCATCCCGCACGGCGGCGGCGGCCCCGGTGTCGGCCCGTGCGCAGTGAAGGCGCATCTGGCACCGTTCCTGCCCAAGGCGTTTGGTGAACATGGCGTGCGCACGGAAGGCACTGGCAATGGCGCGATGGTGAGTGCCGCCAGCTTTGGCAGTGCTTCGATCCTGCCGATCAGCTGGATGTACATCGCAATGATGGGCCGCGATGGCCTGCGCAAAGCCTCCCAGGTGGCGATGCTCAACGCCAACTACATCGCCAGGCGTTTGGCCGGCCACTTCCCCACCCTGTACACCGGCCGTAATGGCTTGGTGGCACATGAGTGCATTCTGGATTTGCGCCCGCAGGAAAAGCTCTCCGGCATCAGCGCCGAAGACGTGGCCAAGCGCCTGATCGACTTCGGCTTCCACGCGCCGACCCTGAGCTTCCCGGTCGCCGGCACGCTGATGGTGGAGCCGACCGAGTCCGAATCCAAGCACGAACTCGATCGCTTCATCGACGCCATGATCCAGATCCGCGCCGAAATTCAGGATGTGATCGACGGCAAGCTGGACCGCGCCGACAATCCGCTCAAGCATGCACCGCACACGGCGGTGCAGGTATCGGCCAGCGCGTGGGCGCATGCCTACCCGCGCGAGCTGGC
>DAORUL010000237.1:0-1677 GCA_035433165.1 Thermomonas sp.
CGCGTCGCCACGCCGGCGAAGGCCGCTCATTTGGCGGCGGCAATGGTGGTGGCAACGGCGGCCAGCCCGATCCGCTGCGCACCGGCATCGACGCCCTGGGCGAACGCGGCCGTGGCCGTGGCCGCCCGGGTGGTGGTGGCCGCCCCGGCGGCGGCGGGGGTGGCGGTCGTTCGGGTGGCGGTGGTGGTCAAGGCGGTGGCATCGATCCGCTGCGCACCCGCTTCGGTCACATCAAGTGAACCGGCACTGAAACCAGATGAAAGCGCCTTCGGGACAATGCCAGTCAGTTAAGCCTGACTGGCATTTTTTTTGGTGGGTACTTGCTGCGGGATGATCGTTTGA
This sequence comes from Thermomonas sp., assembly GCA_035433165.1. Taxonomy (GTDB): domain Bacteria; phylum Pseudomonadota; class Gammaproteobacteria; order Xanthomonadales; family Xanthomonadaceae; genus Thermomonas. Next base: position 343 of record DAORUL010000237.1, read on the forward strand.
CCTCGCGCGGGAAGCTGCGATCAGTACGACGAGGTGGAAGCACGAAGTAGCGTGCCTGCTCAAGCAAGCGCTGCAAATGCTGGGGCAAGGTTCCCGCACGAGCCAAATGCACGGCATTGATTGCACCGACGATGGCGTGCTGGGCGGTGTGGAAACTGATTCGAGTGGGCGCAACCGCCACGTGCTGGGCCATCAGCCTCATCCAGCGGCGCAGCAGCGTGTGTGCAATCAATACGCCCCAGACCTCTTGCATCACCAGGTCTGGTTGCTTGCTGCGCAGCACGCCTTGACCTTGCTGCATCGACTGCTTGATCTCACGAAACCCCAGCTCGATCTCCCAACGCTGGCGGTACATCTGCGCCAACTCCGATGCTGCAAACCGCGAGGGATCGAGCAACGAGGTGATGAAGCGTCTGGTCTTGCCGCCCGCATGCGTCTGAATCAAGCGGGCATCCCAATGGCTGGGCAGTTCGGGGCGCAGTTGCCTTGCGCGTTGCGACACCGGCATACGGATCAACCAGTCACCTTCGCCCAGTGTTTGAACGATCTCATGGCGCAGATTGTCTTTGGCGCGCATGAGCCAATGGCGCTGGGCTCCGGCGTGCTGCCAATCGAGCAAGAATGCCGCCGAGAAGTACGCACGATCAAACAGCGTGATCGAATGATCCAGCCCGCGCAGCCCGCCCGCCAGCGTCAACTCACCCTCGTGGTAGCCCCCCAGCCTGGCATCGAGCAACTCGTGGCTATCGGTATCGAGCAGGCACACGCCTCGCACCATGGGCCAAGGCTGTGGGCCGTATTGCGTCAAACCACTGCCCAATGTCTGGCGATTGTCGTGGCTGTCGGGGGCGGACCAGACCACACCATCCACAGCCAACACGCGCAAAGCCTCTACATGCACCGGGTGGGCCCGCCCCCAAGCGTTGGTGAGCAAACCAAACAAGTGTGCCAAGGGTTCGGCCCCCAGCCGTTGGCGAGCTTGGACGCTGCTGCTTGGCACGGGCAGGTCTTGGCCGTCGAGCGTGAGCGCCATCTCCTGCACGACCTGCCACAGCGGCATGTGGCGAAACAAGGCCAGACCGATCACCAGCCAGACGGCATGCGCAGCAGGCAGTTTGCGTCGGCGGATGGAGGCCTTGCCGGTCGCTGAGAGCGCTTGCTCGATCCAGGCGGGGTCGATCAACGACTCCAACTCGGCCATCCCATCGGCAGGCAACGCCACCAACGTCTCATTCAGCACTTCTTGAAGCAGGCTCATCAACGAAAAAGGGAACGTGAAACACGTTCCCTTTTTACAGCCAGTCAGATCACGCTGGGCTTAACTGACTGGCATTG
>DAORUL010000238.1:0-1672 GCA_035433165.1 Thermomonas sp.
ACCGCACGGCGGGTGGCAATCACGGCTTTGTCCAGCTTGAAACTGGGGATGCCAAATTGCAGCAGCCCGCCAATTTGTTCGTAGCGGTCGAACACGGTGACGGCAATGCCACTGCGCGCCAAGCGGTCGGCGCAGGCCAAGCCCGCAGGGCCGGCGCCAATCACTGCCACCCGCTTACCGGTGGGTTTGACCTTGGACAGATCCGGCCGCCAGCCTTGCGCGAATGCGGTATCGGTGATGTATTTTTCCACGGCCCCAATCGTCACCGCACCGAAGTCTTCGTTGAGCGTGCACGCGCCTTCGCACAGGCGGTCTTGCGGGCACACGCGGCCGCACATTTCCGGCAGCGGGTTGGTCTCGTGGCACAACTCGGCCGCTTCAATCACGCGCCCCTGCTGCACCAACTCCAACCAGTTCGGGATGTAGTTGTGCACGGGGCATTTGGCTTCGCAATACGGATTGCCGCAGTCCAGGCAGCGGCCGGATTGATGCTTGGCTTCGGCTTCGCCAAATTTCCCGTACAGCTCATCAAAACTGCCTGCCGTGCGCTGCGCCAGCGGCACCTTGGCAGGCATCTCACGCGCAGTATCCAGGAATTGGAACAGGTTTTTCTGGCTCATCACGCCGCCCTCTTCAATTCATTGGCCAGTGCTTCCAAGCTTGCCGCCTTGGGTTTGACCAGCCAGAACTTGCCGACGAAATCACGGAAGTTGTCGCGAATGCGTGCGCTCCACGCGCTGCCGGTCAGGCGTGCGTGCGCGTCGATCAAATCGGTCAGGTGCTGGCGGTAGCCATCCAACCCTTCTGGCGTGATGCGCGCAATGTCGATCAACTCATGGTTGTAGCGATCGACGAAATCGCGCTCCAGATCCAGCACATAGGCCAACCCGCCGGTGAAGCCTGCACCGAAGTTCAAGCCGGTGCGGCCCAGCACCGCCACAGCCCCGCCGGTCATGTATTCGCAGCAATGGTCACCCGCACCTTCAATCACCGCCACCACCCCCGAATTGCGCACCGCGAAACGCTCGCCGGCACGGCCTGCGGCATACAGCTCACCGCCGGTAGCACCGTACAAACAGGTGTTGCCCAGGATCGGGGTGTCTTGTGAAGCAAACCGGCTCGCCGCTGGCGGCTGCAACACGATGCGACCACCGGCCATGCCCTTGCCGACGTAATCATTGGCCTCGCCGATCAACTGCAAATGCAGGCCCCCCGCATTGAACGCGCCAAAACTTTGCCCGGCGCTGCCGGTCAATTGCACCGCAATGGGATATTCACTCATGCCGGTATTGCCGTGCACCCGCGCAATCTGGCCGGACAAGCGCGTGCCGATGCTGCGGTCGGTGTTGCGAATGTGACCGCTGAACTGGCCGCCTTGCCGCTTGCCAATCACCTCGGTGAGCGCGGCATCCAGCTGTGCGGCCAAGCCATCGGGTGGCGCTTGCAGCGCGGGGGTGCCGCAATAGCTGCGGGCGTGCCCGGCATCAGCGGCCAACAGGCGCGACAGATCCACCTCCACATCTTCGCGGGTGGCGCGCAACACCTGCTCCAGCAGATCGGTACGGCCCACCGCGTCTTGCAGCGTGCGCAGGCCCAGCAGCGCCAGATATTCGCGTACGTCTTCGGCGATATTGCGGAAGAAGCACTCCACCCGCTCCGGCATGCCTTTGAA
>DAORUL010000239.1:0-1660 GCA_035433165.1 Thermomonas sp.
TTGACCATGCCGGCTTCTCGCAAGCCATCGGCACCGTCTCCGGGGCGCAAGGGCAGTTGTATTTCGATACCGACAGCTGGCAGGGCACGCGCATGGACGTCATCGTGCCCATGCAACGCTTGGACATGGGCGATTCGGGTTGGACGGCATCGGTTGCAGCGCCGCACTTCCTGGATATCAAGCATTACCCGCAAGCGCGCTTGGTGGTCGATCAACTGACCCGCATCGACGACAGCCACGGCACCGCCTGTGGTGCACTGACCTTGCACGGGGTCACGCGCCCGCTGTGCATGGCGCTGACGCTCAACCGCGCGGCACGCCACCCGATGCCGCCATTTCGGCAGACGCTCGGGTTTTCTGCCAGCACCACGCTCAAACGGAGCGACTTCGGCATGACCCATTGGCAGTCACTGGTGGGTGATACGGTAGAACTGCGTATCGAAGCGGAGCTGTATCGCCAACAAGGTGCATCCGCATCACCCACCGCACCCGATCCCGAATCCAAGCCCGCACCCACTGCCGAGAGTCCGTAATGGCGCCGAAAAACACCGCCACCCGCTGGGGTGCAATCCAGCAAAGTCTGCACTGGCTCACGCTTGCATTATTGCTGTTGCTGGCGTGGATTGGCCTGCGCATGGGCGCACTGCCCAATGGGCCGGACAAGATCGCCGCATATGCCCTGCACAAATCCATTGGTCTTACCGTACTGGCATTGGTCGTGCTGCGTATCGGCTGGCGCGTGTTTGCCCAAAGTCCCGCGCCATTGACCAATTCCCCGCATTGGCAACACCGCATTGCGCAGCTGACCCACATCGCGTTGTATGTACTGTTGCTGGCAATGCCGCTGAGTGGTTGGTTGCTCAACTCTGCTGCTGGGTTTCCCTTGCAGTGGTTTGGCCTATTCAATCTGCCGGCATTGACCGGCCATGACGAGGCGCTGCATATCTTCGCTGTGCAAACCCACGAGACATTGTTCTGGACGCTGGTGGCCTTGGTGCTGCTGCATGCGTCAGCCGCGTTTTATCACCATCTGTTCATGGGCGATGCCACGCTTGCCCGCATGCTGCCGCGTGGCTGGCTGCAAGCAACACAACCGGAGACCCCCGATGCGTAATTGGACTGTGTTCGCGTCACTGACGCTCGCGCTCGCGCTATCCATGCCGGCGCAAGCTGCCGACTACGTGCAAGCCCCAGGCTCGCGTCTGGCATTTTCCGGGAAGTACCAGGGTGAGGTATTTACCGGCACATTTCCCGGGTTTGTTACGCGCTTGAATTTTGACCCCAAACAATTGGCCGGCGCCAAGTTGGAGGTGAAGATTCCGCTGGCCACCGCGGTCACCAGCAACAGCAGCTATGACAGCGAGCTGCGTGGTGCGGCGTTTTTCGATTCAGGCAAATTCCCGCAGGCCAGCTTCACCGCCACCAAGTTCCGCAGCCTGGGTGGCAACCGCTATGCCGCCGATGGCCAACTCAGCCTGCACGGCATCAACAAGCCGGTCACCCTCACCTTTGACTGGGCTCCCGGCGCAACACCGGTGCTGACAGGCCGTGCCAGCGTGCAGCGGCTGGACTTCGGAGTGGGTGCTGGGCAATGGGCCGATACCAAGCTCATCCCCAACGCCATTGCCATCAGCACCAAGGTCGTGTTCAAACCCGCTCC
>DAORUL010000240.1:0-1646 GCA_035433165.1 Thermomonas sp.
AAGACGGGCAACGCACGGTCTTCGTGCGTGGCAACGTGGGCCAGGCGGTGCGCGCATCCAGCTCGATCCCGGGTGTGTTTGAAGCGGTGAGTATCAGCAAGTATCACTATGTGGACGGCGGCGTGACCAGCCCGGTGCCGGTAGATGCGGCGCGCGATTTGGGCGCGGAGTTTGTGATTGCCGTGGATATCAGCAGCAAGGCCAATGGCGTGACCGATTCCGCCAGCTTGCTGGGCAATGTCAATCAGAGCATCACCATCATGGGCCAGAAATTGGGTGCGCTGGAATTGGCGCGTGCCGACGTGGTGATCCGGCCCAGGGTCAACGACATCGGTGCTGTCGATTTCGCACAAAAAAATCGCGCCATCCTGGAAGGCGAACGTGCCGCCCAAGCCATGCTGCCGCAAATCAAGGCCAAGCTTGCGCAACTGCAAGCCCAGCGCCAGGCGCAAGCACAGCAAGCAGCCAACACCAAAGCCGCACAAGCCCGCGAAGCCGAGCGTACCGCCCGTTGCGCGCAGCAAACCGGCTGGCTGGACAAGCTGCGACGCGATGCCGATTGCCGGGCCGATTAACGCCCAGCCACGCCCACCCCATGGCGATACACCAATTGGCCACCCAGCCAGCCGGTGGCCAGGAGCACCAGCAAGCCCACACCACTGAGCAGAAGCGCCAGCACATTGGGCGCGACGAGTTGTTGATGCTCGATCCGCAAAAACAAGCTGCCGGCATACAAACACCAACTGCCGAGTGCAAAGCTCATATGCACATTTGCGGTGCGTTCGGCAGGATGCCCAGTCGGCAGCTTCAACAATTCAACAAACCCTGCCACCGCTGCCAGCAATCCCGACACACAGCCAATGGCGATTAACACCGCTGCCAACAGATGCAATCGTGCGGGCCACACCAGCAATGCCAGCCCATCCGCGCCACTGGCCAATGACCAGCACGCGATCGGAAAATGCACCAAGGCGGGATGCGCGGGGTGTTTCATTGCATGGCCACCGCCGCAATCAGCAGCAATGCACCAGTGACGGCAAAACTTGCATGGGTGAGCACCACGCGCTTGAGTGCAACGCGCTTGCCATAGTGGATCGAGGCCAGATAGAACCCAAAACACGCGGTCACCAAAAACACGCACAGGGCCACCACCGGCAGCGTGCCGATATGCTCCGCGGTCAAGATCGCCGCCCCCAACAAGAGCAAGCCGCTGGCCCCTAACAATGCATGCAACAGCGACACCACCCACGGTGCCAATTTCCCGCGCAATACAAACGAGGCCAAAACCAGACCGCCACAGGCGGCTACCAAAAACACGATCAAGGCATACAGCAACATACAAATTCTCCGTGTGGCCTGGGGGTTTGAAGTGCATCAGGAATGCGTGGCGGGGAGCTGCGCCACCCGCACCATCACCGCTTCGGTGATGCGCGCACAGCGCTCGCCCATAAATGCAAACGCATCCGCTGCGCTGCTGTTGATGCGCGCTTGCAGCGCCGCACGCAATTGCCGACGTGCACGATGCAGACGGGTTTTCACGGTCTCTTCGCGAATCCCCAATGCCGTGGCGGTTTCCTCCACCGAACAGCCCTCCACATCGCGCAACAAATAGACCAGGCGAAATGTCTCCGGCAGTGCATCCACCG
>DAORUL010000241.1:0-1637 GCA_035433165.1 Thermomonas sp.
GGCACGTAGATGACCGAGGCATCGGCACCGGTGGCCTGCACGCACTGCGCCACGGTATCGAACACGGGCAGACCCAGATGGGTGCTGCCGCCCTTGCCGGGCGTCACCCCGCCCACAACCTTGGTGCCGTAATCCAGCATCTGCTGGGCGTGGAAGCTGCCTTGCGAGCCGGTAAAGCCCTGCACCAGCACCTTGGTGTTCTTGTTGATCAAAACGGACATGAGGGGATCCTTTTACTGGCCAGCGACGGCGGCAACCGCCTTCTTCGCGCCATCGTTGATGTCGTCGGCCGGAATAATGGCCAAGCCGGAGTTCTTCAGCAGGTCCTTGCCCGCTTCCACATTGGTGCCTTCCAGCCGCACGATCACCGGGATCTTCACGCCCACTTCCTTGACCGCCGCGATGATGCCTTCGGCGATCATGTCGCAACGCACGATGCCGCCGAAGATGTTGACGAAGATCGCCTTCACCTTGTCCGACGACAGAATCAGCTTGAACGCCTCGGTGACGCGTTCCTTGTTCGCACCACCGCCGACATCGAGGAAGTTGGCAGGCGCGCCGCCCTCCAGCTTGATCACGTCCATGGTGGCCATCGCAAGGCCCGCACCGTTGACCATGCAGCCGATATTGCCGTCCATTGTCACGTAGTTCAGGTCGTACTGGCTGGCGCGCACTTCGGTTTCGTCTTCCTGACGAATGTCGCGCATCGCGGTCAGATCGGCGTGACGGAAGCTGGCGTTGTCATCGGAATTGATCTTGCCGTCCAGCACCGCGAGATTGCCATCGGTGAGGATGGCCAGCGGGTTCAATTCGACCAATGCCAGATCTTTCTCGTTGAACAAGCGATACAGGCCCAGCATGATCTTGGTCAGCTGGCCCACTTGCTTGGCGGTCAAGCCCAGCGCGAAACCGAGGTCGCGGCACTCGAACGGCTGCAAGCCTTGCACGTAATTGACGTGCAGGGTCTTGATGGCTTCGGGCTTCTCGTGCGCGACTTGTTCGATGTCCATGCCGCCTTCGGCGGAGGCGATGAAGGTGATCGACTTGGTATCGCGGTCCACCAGCACCGACAGGTACAACTCCTTGGCGATGTCGGTGCCTTCGCACACCAGCACCGAATCCACCGGCAATTCGACGCCGGCGGTCTGATACGTCGCCATCTTGGTGCCCAGCATGCCCTTGGCATACTCGCGCACCTCGTCCAGCGTCCTGGCCAGCTTCACACCACCGGCTTTGCCGCGGCCGCCAGCGTGGATCTGCGCCTTGATGACCCACAGGCCACCTGGAATGGTTTTGGCCGCATCAACGGCCTCCTCCGGCGTGCGCGCAACGCGCCCGGTCGGAACTGCAATGCCGTAATCGGCAAACAATTGCTTTGCCTGGTACTCGTGAAAATTCATGGATCACCCGGGGAGAGGACGGACACCCGCGCTGCTGGAGTAACCAGTCCGGCCCGGATGGACCCCCATTTTAGCGTGTTGCGGCGCGGCATGCGTTGCCAGCCCGTACGGTTCCCGCATACTCGCCGCATGTTGCAGGCCTATCTCTCTTCCGACACCCAATCGCTACAGGTCGCGATTCGCCGCGAACTGTACTCGTTCACCCTGTATCGGCTGCTGGAAGCGGCGCTGCTGTGT
>DAORUL010000242.1:0-1624 GCA_035433165.1 Thermomonas sp.
CGCGTTGCCACACCGCTTCGCGGTCGCGGTCGAAGCTGTCGTGGCTGAGGTTCAGACCGATGTCGATGAGATTCATCGGCATATTGTAGGGGCGAGGATCTTGTGCGAGCCGCCCCTGTGCGATGAGTTCCTGCGCGAGCCGGCCTTGTGGAATGAGTTCCTGTGGGAGCGGGCCTTGCCCGCGACATTCATGCCGCAGGAATCACGCGCAGGGCGCGCTCCCACGGGAATGTCGCCTCCTACAATACGCAGATGCAATTTCCCATTACACCGCTGCTGCCGGAAATAACAGCTTCGCTGTCAGAACATTCGCGTCTGGTGCTGGAAGCCCCGCCGGGCGCCGGCAAAACCACGCAGGTGCCACTGGCCTTGCTGGATGCGACGTGGTTGGCCGGCAAGAAAATCGTGATGCTGGAGCCGCGCCGGGTGGCTGCGCGCAGCGCCGCCGTGTTCATGGCCCACCAGTTGGGTGAAGGCGTTGGGCAAACCGTGGGCTATCGCATTCGGTTTGAAAACAAGGTGTCGGCCAACACGCGCATTGAAGTCGTCACCGAAGGCATCCTCACCCGCATGGTGCAGGACGACCCGTTGCTGGAAGGCGTGGGTGCGCTGTTGTTCGATGAATTCCACGAGCGGCATTTGTCTGGCGACCTGGGGTTGGCGCTGGCGCTGGATGTGCAAGCAGGGTTGCGTGAAGACCTGCGCATCGTGGTGATGTCGGCCACCCTGGATGGCGAAAAACTCGCAAGCTTGCTGGATGCCCCGCGTCTGTCCAGTGCGGGGCGCAGTTATCCGGTCGCAATATCGCACTTTCCCGCCAAGCGCGAAGAAGCGTTGGAGCAGCAAGTGCGGCGCTGCGTGGAACATGCGCTGGCGACGCATCCGGGCGATCTGTTGGTGTTCCTGCCGGGGCAGCGCGAGATTGCGAAGGTGGAGCAGATTCTTGCGGCTGCGCTGCCGACGATGCAGCCGACACACGCTGCGGGGGTGTTGCGACAAGCGCGCCATGGAGGGCGCGCGCCCGAATCGGGGCAGGATGCCCCGACTGAGGGAAAAGCAACGCCCCCGCAGCGGGTAGCGGCGGTGAACGGTCTGGAAATCCTTGCCCTGCACGGCGAGCTCCCCATCGAACAACAAACCCGCGTGTTGCAACCTGCGGCAGATGGCCGCCGCCGCGTGGTGTTGGCAACCAATGTGGCCGAATCGTCCGTCACGCTGCCTGGTGTGCGCGTGGTGATTGATGCCGGGTTGGCGCGCGAGCCGAAGTTTGATCCCAACAGCGGGTTTTCGCGGCTGGAAACCGTGGCCATATCGCAAGCCAGTGCCGACCAGCGCGCCGGCCGCGCCGGGCGTGTGGCCGATGGTTTCGCCTATCGTCTGTGGCCACAATCGCAGCGCTTGGAGCCGCAGCGCAAACCGGAAATCGCGCAAGTGGAGTTGGCGGCACTGGCGCTGGAATTGGCCGTGTGGGGGAGCAGTGAATTGCGCTTTGTGGATGCACCGCCTGCCGGTGCGCTGGCTGCGGGGCGCGACGTATTGCGGCGTTTGGATGCGCTGGATGCGCAAGGTGCCATCACCGCACGCGGCAAACGCATGCTCGGCTTGGGCACGCATCCACGTTTGG
>DAORUL010000243.1:0-1619 GCA_035433165.1 Thermomonas sp.
TACAAATACACCAAGCAGGTAGGCTACGAATTGGGCTTGCGCGGCCTGGATATTTGCACCGGCTGTGGCCCGGGTGCGATGAAAGGGCCAATGAAAGGCGCCACGATTGCGCATGCCAAGCAGCGCCGCCGGCGCACACGCTATATCGGCATCACCGAGCCCGGGATCATTGCGGCCGAGTCACCCAACCCCATCGTCAATCATCTGGTGATCATGCCGGATATCGAGAAGCGGCTGGAGAGCTTCGTGCGCTTGGGGCACGGCATCATCGTGTTTCCCGGTGGCGTGGGGACTTGCGAGGAAATTCTGTACTTGCTGGGAATTTTGCTGCGCGAAGAGAATTCGCACCTGCGCTTCCCGTTCATTCTTACGGGCCCAACTGCCGCAGCGCCATACTTCGAACAAATCGACAAATTCATCCGCCTGACCTTGGGGGATGAGGCCGCGAGCTTGTACCAGATCATCGTGGCCGACCCTGCCAAGGTGGCGAAGACGATGGACATCGGCATCCTCAAGGTGAAGGAGCAGCGTATCGCGCAGCGTGATTCGTTCTTCTTCAATTGGGCGCTGCATGTGCCGTTGGATTTGCAACAACCCTTCGTGCCCACCCACGAGCTGATGGCCGGGTTGGACCTGCACCACGGGCGCAAGTCTTATGAGTTGGCCGCCGATTTGCGTCGTGCGTTTTCCGGCATCGTGGCGGGTAACGTGAAGGAGGATGGTCTGCGCAGGATCGAGGCGTATGGCCCGTTCGAGATCCATGGTGATCCGGACATCATGCAGGCGCTGGATGCGCTGTTGCGCGCATTCGTGCAGCAGCGGCGCATGAAGATTTCGGGCGACTACAAACCCTGTTACAAGGTGGTGGGGTAACCGGTTGGATCAACCGGATTGCATCTCGATGCAATCCACTGGGCAGGCCGGGATGCACAGCGCGCATCCCGTGCACAGGTCATCCAGTACGGTGTGCATGAACTTGGCGCCGCCCACGATCGCATCCACCGGACAGGCTTGGATGCATTTGGTGCAGCCGATGCAGTCGGTCTCGATGATGAAAGCCAATTCGCCGGGCCTGTGTTCGCCGCGACTACGGTCGTAAGGCTTGGCAGCCACTCCCAGGAGTTTCGCGAGTGCGCGTGCACCGGCATCGCCGCCCGGCGGGCAGTGGTCGATGCCGGCCTCGCCCTGCGCCATCGCCTGCGCATACGGGCGGCAGCCGTCAAAGCCGCATTGCCCGCATTGCGTTTGCGGCAGGATGCGATCTAACCGCTCAACCAGTTCGAAATTAGTAGCCGATGTCATCGTTGGGTCGTCCTAACGATTGCCGCGAAGCCGTCTCCATCGCCGCACATGTCCTCCGATGCCGGCCTGCGGTCGGCATCTCCCCCTTGATTGCGCTGCGATGGATACGGCTTCACGGCTTGCGCAGTTTCACGCGGTTCAGCGCACCGGCATGCCCGGCTGGGCGCCGGTATCGGCATCCAGCAATGCCAGTGCGCCACCATCAAACCCGGCCGACAGAATCATGCCCTCGCTGATGCCAAAACGCATTTTGCGCGGGGCCAAGTTGGCGATGAACACCACGCTGCGGCCGATGAGTTTTTCGGGTTCGCCATAAC
>DAORUL010000244.1:0-1618 GCA_035433165.1 Thermomonas sp.
CGCTGGCGCGCCGCGTACCAAAGTACCCCCGCGCCGACCACCGCCGCCCCCACCAGCACCGGGTTGCGCCGCACAAACGTGCCCGCCACTTTCGAGCCGGCCCGCAACGCACCAATGGCAGCACCGGTTTCCAGCCATTGCACCGCTTTGTCCGGCACCTTCTTGCGCAAGCCGTCACCAATCTCGCCAATCAACTCCAGCGCGCGATCTTGTGCTTTGTCGAGTTTGCTCATGCCGTACTCCTTGCCGTATCAGGATGGTCCGGTTTGAGTATGGCGAAAATTGCCTCGCATTGCAGTCAACCGCACCCGGTCATTCAGGTGCCACGCGGTTTGGCGCGATGCGTTGCGGTGGCACTCCACGGGTCGTCCGGCCACGGGTGGCGCGGGTAGCGGCCTTTCATTTCCTTTTTCACTTCGGCATAGGTATTGGCCCAGAAGTTGTGCAGGTCGGCGGTCACTTGCAGCGGTTTGCCGCCGGGTGAGAGCAGGTGCAGCAGCAGCGGCACGCGGCCATCGGCAATACGCGGGGTTTGCGCCAGCCCGAACAATTCCTGCAACTTCACCGCCAGCACCGGCGGTGCCGGTTGGCCGTGGTCATCGAGCTGATACTCGATCGCCCGTTGCAAGCCCGAAGGCACGTCGATGCGGGCAGGCGCGAACTGGTCGATGCGTTGCCGCAGGTTCCAGTCGATGCCGGATTTCAGTGCTTCACTCAGTTCGCTTTCACTCAGTGCATCCAGCCGCGTTTTGCCGACAAACGCCGGTTTCAGCCACGCCTCCAGCGTGTGCAACAACTGGGCATCGGACACATCGGGCAAGCCCGATTCCGGCATCCACACCCGCAGGCAGGCCGCACGGATGCGCCATTGGCGCAGCGCGTCGGTCCACGGCAAACACGCCAGCCCAAGCTCACGCACGGCATCGGTCAAGGCCTGCGCGGCCAACGCAGGTTCCACTTTCCCGGCAGATGTTGTTGACAGCACGATGCCATCGAAGCGTTCAACGCGCTCGCTGCGCAGTGCGCGTTTGTCGGCATCCCAACGCACTTCATCGCCACATTGAAAATGCGCGGTGAAGGCGTGGCGCAAATACACCTCGTCCACCGGTGCGGCGCACAACAGCAGCGCATCCTTGGCTTCGAAACGCAGCTCGCTGGCCACCAGCCACGGTTCGCCATATAGCGCGGAATCGTCGAACAAGCGCAACATGCGGCCATTGGCCAGCTGATAGCGTTTGGGGTCTTGCGGATGCTGCTTGCCGATGCGATCGGGAAAGGCGTGCGCCATCACATCGCCCAACACATGCGCAGGAATCGATGCCGGCGGCAGCACCTCACAACGCAAGCGGCGTCGCCATTGTTTGGCCGCCGCATCAATCGTTGCCAAGCTGCTGCGGTTGGCATCGGCTGGCACGCGCCCATTGCGAAACGCCGCCAATGCCTGCCAGCGCTCGGCCAATGCATCAGACCGCGTGCGCAGCGGGTCACGCGCTTCAATCAATGCCGCAAGATCACAGGCCAGCGCCACCCGCTGCGGCTCGCGGCTTGCCAGCAGCATGGCGGCCAAACGTGGATGCGTGCCCAAGCCGAGCATGCGTTTGCCGCGTGCGGTGATGGC
>DAORUL010000245.1:0-1616 GCA_035433165.1 Thermomonas sp.
GCGTGGCGGTGTTGCAGAAATACCCCACCTTCAATGCCTCGCTGGATGGCGACAACCTCGTGCTCAAGCAGTATGTCCACATCGGCTTCGCCGCCGATACGCCGAATGGTTTGGTGGTGCCGGTCCTGCGCGATGCCGATCAAAAAGGCGTGGCGCAGATCGCCAGGGAAATGGGCGAATTGGCTGCGCTGGCGCGTGACGGCAAGCTCAAGCCGGAACAAATGCAGGGTGGCTGCTTCACGATCAGCTCGCTCGGCGGGATTGGCGGCACCAAGTTCACGCCGATCATCAATGCGCCGGAAGTGGCGATTTTGGGTGTGTCGAAGTCGGAGATGAAGCCGGTCTGGAACGGCGAGAAGTTCAAGCCACGGCTCATGCTGCCACTGTCGTTGAGTTATGACCACCGGGTGATCGATGGCGCTGCGGCGGCGCGCTTTACCACCTACCTTGGGCAACTGCTGGCCGACTTGCGTCGGGCCATGCTGTAAGGAGAAGGCGCATGGCAGACATTGAAAGCAAAGTGCCCGATATCGGCAGCCACGGCGGCGTGCCGGTGATCGAGTTGTTGGTGGCGGTCGGCGATACGGTGAAGAAAGACCAGGGTCTGGTGACGCTGGAGTCGGACAAGGCGACCATGGAAGTGCCGGCCATCGCCGATGGCGTGATCAAGGCGCTGAAGGTGAAACTGGGCGATAGCGTGTCCGAAGGTGCGGTGATTGCGGTGATTGAGAGTGCGACGAACGAAGCTGCACCGAAGGCAGCAGCACCCGCGCCGGTACCGGCCAAGGCAGCAGCGCTGGCACCTGCTGCTGCGCAGGCAGCGCCCGCTCCGCAAGCCGCCACCGCCTCCGGCCGCAAGGCCGATATCGAATGCGCGATGGTGGTGATTGGCGCCGGCCCGGGCGGCTATACCGCCGCGTTCCGCAGTGCCGATCTGGGTCTGGATACCGTGCTCATCGAGCGCTATGCCAACTTGGGTGGGGTCTGTCTCAACGTCGGGTGCATTCCCTCGAAAGCCTTGCTGCATGCTGCCGATGTGATCGAGCAGGCCAGTCATGCCAGCGATTACGGCGTGGACTTTGGCAAGCCCAAGCTCGATATCGACAAGCTGCGCAACTACAAGGAAAACGTGGTGGGCCAGCTCACCAAGGGGCTGGCCGGGATGGCCAAGCAGCGCAAGGTGCGGGTGGTGCAGGGTGTGGCGAAGTTTGTTTCCGGCAATGAGCTGGAAATCACCGCTGCCGATGGCGCAACCCAATTGCTGCGTTTCGAAAACTGCATCATCGCTGCCGGCAGCCAGCCGGTGAAGTTGCCGGCGTTCCCGTGGGAAGACCCGCGGATCATGGATTCCACCGATGCGCTGAATCTGGCCGATGTGCCGAAACAATTGCTGGTGGTGGGGGGCGGCATCATCGGGTTGGAAATGGCCACGGTGTATCGCGCGCTGGGTGCAGAGGTGACGGTGGTCGAGTTCATGCCGCAGCTGATGCCGGGTGCGGATCTGGATCTGGTCAAGCCGCTGGCTGATCGCCTGAAAAAGCAGGGCGTGGCCATCCATCTCAAGACCAAAGTGGTGGATGCCAAGGCGCAGAAAAACGGCATCAGCTGCAATTTCG
>DAORUL010000246.1:0-1614 GCA_035433165.1 Thermomonas sp.
TCCGCCACATCATGACCAAGAAGGACAAGCTGGTCACGGTGAAGGAAGGCGCCAGCGACGACGAAGTGATGGGCCTGCTGCACAAGCACCGCATCGAAAAAGTACTGGTGGTCAACGACGAGTTTGCATTGCGTGGCCTGATTACCGTCAAGGACATCCAGAAGAAATCCGACAACCCCAATGCCGCCTATGACCTCAGTGAACGCCTGCTGGTAGGTGCGGCGGTTGGCGTGGGTGGCGACACCGAGCAGCGCGTGGAAGCGCTGGTGGCGGCCGGGGTGGATGTGGTCGTGGTGGACACCGCGCACGGTCATTCGCAGGGCGTGCTGGATCGCGTTCACTGGGTCAAGAAAACCTTCCCGCAGGTGCAAGTGGTGGGCGGCAATATCGTCACCGGCGATGCCGCACTGGCGCTGATGGATGCAGGCGCCGATGCGGTGAAAGTGGGCGTGGGCCCCGGCTCGATCTGCACAACCCGAATTGTCGCTGGCGTGGGCGTGCCGCAAATCACGGCGATTGATATGGTGGCCAATGCGCTGCAAGACCGCATTCCATTGATTGCCGATGGCGGCATTCGCTATTCCGGCGATATCGGCAAAGCGCTGGTGGCCGGTGCCTCCACGGTGATGATTGGTGGCCTGTTTGCCGGCACCGAAGAAAGCCCGGGCGAGATCGAGTTGTTCCAAGGCCGCAGCTACAAGAGCTACCGTGGCATGGGCAGCTTGGGCGCGATGGAAAAGGGCAGCAAGGACCGCTATTTCCAAGATGCTGCCGATGCCGACAAATTGGTGCCGGAAGGCATCGAAGGCCGCGTCCCCGTGCGTGGCCCGCTGTCCGGCGTGGTGCACCAATTGATGGGCGGCCTGCGCGCCACGATGGGCTATGTGGGCTGCGCCACGGTGGAAGACATGCGCACGCAGCCGTCCTTCGTGAAGGTGACCGGCGCCGGCCAGCGCGAAAGCCATGTCCACGATGTGCAGATCACCAAAGAGCCGCCGAATTACCGGGCGGGCTGAGCATGACCAATATCCGCACCGATGCCATTCATTCTGACCGCATCCTCATCCTCGATTTCGGCGCGCAGTACACCCAGCTGATCGCCCGCCGCATCCGCGAGTTCGGTGTGTATTGCGAAATCTGGGCGTGGGATCACGATCCCGCCGAAATCGCCGCGTTCGGCGCGAAGGGCATCATCCTGTCGGGTGGCCCGGAATCGACCACCGAAACCGGTTGCCCAACCGCGTCGCAGCACGTGTTCGACGCAAACGTGCCGATCCTCGGCATCTGCTACGGCATGCAAACGCTGGCCAAGCAGTTGGGTGGCGATACCGAAGCGGGCAATCAACGCGAATTCGGCCATGCCGCGCTGGACATCATCGGCAATGACGCGCTGCTGGCGCCGGTGGCCACGACTGACGCTCTGCGCAATGTATGGATGAGCCACGGCGACCATGTCTCCCAAGCGCCGGCAGGTTTCACCATCACCGCCAAAACCGACCGGCTTGGCATCGCTGCCTTTGCCAATGATGCGAAGAAAATCTACGGCGTGCAGTTCCACCCGGAAGTGACGCACACCGCCGCCGGCGAGGCGCTGCTGCGCCGTTTCGCGGTGGA
>DAORUL010000247.1:0-1611 GCA_035433165.1 Thermomonas sp.
TGCGTCTGTTCTCGGGCCTGTTCCTGCACGCTGACTGGCTGCACCTGCTGGGCAATCTGGTGTTCTTGCTGATCTTCGGACTACCCGCCGAGCGCAGCATGGGCGGGCGTCGGTTTTTGCTGTTGTTCCTGCTTGGTGGCGCATTCTCCAATCTGGCGGCGGTGCTCGCGATTGGTGCCCCAGATCGTGTCGTGATCGGCGCCAGTGGCGCGGTGTCTTCGGTCATTGGTGCCTACTTGGCGCTGTTTCCGAGTGCACGCTTGGGCGTGGTGCTGCCACTGGGCCTGTTTTTGCAATTCGTACGGATGCCGGCATTCCTATTGATTGGCTTGTGGGCGCTGCTGCAGTTGCTGTTTGCCTACAGCGGGCCGGCATTGGGTGCGGTGGCGTGGCCGGCGCATATCGCCGGCTTCCTGTTTGGCGTGGCGTTCGCATTGCTCACCCGCGCGGCGATTGCGCGGCGCTTGCGCCACAATCGCGGGTATTAACGCTTCCCGGCCGGCTTTGCGGTCACTGCGGACTTCGCGGCAGCCGGTTTCGCGTGGGCAGGTTTAATGGCCTCCACATTCACCCCCGCACGCTTTTTCAACTCCAGCAACGCCACATCGATGGGCTGCGCTCCCGGCAGCACTTCACCCGCATTGTCGCCTTCCATCGCCCCGGATTCCGCGGCGAGATGACCGGGTAATTCGGCCTCACTGATGGGGGCGGGTCGACGTTGGCCTGCTTGCGGATGCAACACCACATCAGGCTCGATCCCCAGGGCCTGAATCGAATGCCCGCTGGGTGTGTAGTAGCGCGCCGTGGTCAATTTGACCGAATCCCCATTTTCCAGCGGCAGCAGAGTCTGCACGGAGCCCTTGCCGAACGTGCGACTGCCCACCACCAGTGCGCGCTTGTTGTCGTGCAAAGCGCCAGCCAACACTTCGGCCGCACTGGCCGACCCGGCATCCACCAGTACCACCAAGGGTGCGCCCTGCAGACGGTCACCCGGGGTGGCTTCATAGCGGCTGTTGCCAAGCGATTCGCGGCCCTTGGTGCTGACGATCTCGCCCTTGTCCAGCAATTCATCGGCAATTTGCACGGCCCCGACCAGCAGCCCGCCGGGGTTGCTGCGCAAATCCAGCAACAAACCACGCAACGGTGCCGCCTTCTGCAACGCATCCAGTTGCTTGACGAAATCGGCCGCGGTGGACGCCTGGAAGCTGCCGATGCGAATGTAACCAAACCCCGGCTCCAACAGCTTCGAGCGCACACTGGCGGCACGGATGGTGTCGCGCACGAGGGTCAGGTCGAAGGGTGCTTTCACACCCTGACGCACCACTTTGACCACGACCTTGCTGCCCGCCTTGCCACGTAACGGCGCGGAGGCATCGGCTTGGCCTTTGCCCAGCAACTTGCCATCAATCCCGATGATGCGATCGCCACTGCGCAACCCCGCTTTTTCTGCCGGGCTGTCATCCAGTGGTGCCACCACCCGCAATGCGCCATCGGGCAATTGCTGCAATTGCACGCCCACGCCATCGTAGGTGCCGCGCGTTTGCTCGTCGAAATCCTCGGCCTCGGCTTTTTCCAGATAAGCGCTGTGCGGATCCAGATCCAGCAACAATC
>DAORUL010000248.1:0-1606 GCA_035433165.1 Thermomonas sp.
CCGGCACGGTCAGTGTGGGCAACGATTTGTCGCGCCTGCTCAATGTGACGGACAAACTGGCGCAGCAACGCGGCGATGCCTTTATCGCCAGCGAATTGTTCTTGCTGGCTGCAATTGACGATAGCGGCGATACCGGCAAAGTGTTGAAGGCTGCGGGTGCGAACAAGCAGAAACTTGAGGCGGCGATCGAGAAATTGCGTGGGGGCGAGAAAGTGACCGACGAAAACGCCGAAGAGGCGCGTCAGGCGCTGGAGAAATACACCATCGACCTGACTGCCCGCGCCGAGTCCGGCAAGTTGGATCCGGTAGTGGGCCGCGACGAAGAAATCCGCCGCACCATTCAAGTCTTGCAGCGGCGCACCAAGAACAATCCGGTGCTGATCGGCGAACCTGGCGTGGGCAAGACCGCGATTGTGGAAGGGCTTGCCCAGCGTATCGTCAACAACGAGGTGCCCGAAGGCCTGCGCGGCAAGCGCTTGTTGTCGCTGGATATGGGCGCGTTGATTGCGGGCGCGAAGTTCCGTGGTGAGTTCGAGGAACGCCTGAAGGCGGTGCTCAACGATCTGTCGAAGAACGAAGGCCAGATCATTCTGTTTATCGACGAGCTGCACACGATGGTCGGCGCGGGCAAGGCCGAAGGCAGTATGGATGCCGGCAACATGCTGAAACCGGCGCTGGCGCGCGGCGAGCTGCACTGCATCGGCG
The DNA here is from genome assembly GCA_035433165.1 of Thermomonas sp. Lineage (GTDB taxonomy): Bacteria > Pseudomonadota > Gammaproteobacteria > Xanthomonadales > Xanthomonadaceae > Thermomonas. Next base: position 706 of record DAORUL010000248.1, read on the forward strand.
CCACCACCCTGGACGAATACCGCAAGTACGTGGAGAAGGATGCTGCGCTGGAGCGCCGCTTCCAGAAGGTGTTCGTCGGGGAGCCCACGGTGGAGGACACCATTGCCATTTTGCGCGGCCTGAAAGAACGCTACGCGGTGCATCACGGGGTGGAAATCACCGATCCTGCGATCGTTGCCGCCGCCACGCTCTCCAACCGCTACATCGCGGATCGCCAATTGCCGGACAAGGCCATCGACTTGATGGACGAAGCGGCCTCGCGCATCCGCATGGAGATCGACTCCAAGCCGGAAGAAATGGACCGCAAGGAACGTCGCCTGATTCAGCTGAAAATCCAGCGTGAGGCACTGAAAAAAGAGAAAGACGCCGAATCCAAACAGCGCTTGGCCGATTTGGAAGCCGAGATCAATACGCTGGAGCGCGAGTTCAACGACCTGGAGGAAATCTGGAAGGCCGAGAAAGCCACCTTGCAAGGGGCCACCAAGGTCAAGGAACAGATCGAAGCCGCACGGCTGGAACTGGAAGCCGCACAGCGCCGGCAGGATTACGCGCGCATGAGCGAAATTCAGTATGGGCAGATTCCGCAATTGGAAAAGCAGCTTGCCGCCGCGCAGGAAGCCGAGACCCGTGGCTTCACCCTGCTGCAAGACAAAGTGACCGCCGAGGAAATTGCGCAAGTGGTGGCGCGCTGGACCGGCATTCCAGTGTCCAAGATGCTGGAAGGCGAGCGCGAAAAACTCCTGCAGATGGAAGCACAGCTGCACACCCGCGTGGTCGGGCAGGAGGAAGCGATCAAAGCGGTGTCGGATGCGGTGCGCCGTTCGCGCGCAGGGCTGTCTGATCCTGATCGCCCCAGCGGCTCATTCCTGTTCCTCGGCCCGACCGGCGTGGGCAAGACCGA
>DAORUL010000249.1:0-1601 GCA_035433165.1 Thermomonas sp.
ACACCGGCGGCAAGCAGTCCAAGTTCGGGTTGTCGGCGCAGCGCGTGGACGAGTTTGTCGGTCTTGCACGCAGCTTGGATGTGCGCATCACCGGCGTGCATGCGCATCTGGGCAGCGGCATTGAAACCGTGGGCCACTGGCAGGAAGTGGTGGACGAGCTGGCTGGCTTTGCCCGCCGCATCGGCAGCGTGGAAGTGCTCGATTTGGGTGGCGGCTTGCCGATTCCGTACACCGCAGACGATGAGCCCTTTGATCTGGCGACATGGGCCAAGGGGTTGGCCGCCATCAAGGCCGTGCACCCGGCGTTCCAACTGGCGATCGAGCCGGGCCGCTTCCTTGTGGCCGAGGCCGGTGTGCTGCTGACCCATGCCAATCAGGTGGTGGAGAAAGACGGCGTGCTGCGGGTGGGCCTGGATGCCGGGATGCATACCCTGATCCGGCCCGCGCTGTATGACGCCTGGCACGACATCGGCAACCTGTCGCGCTGGGACGATGCGGTCGTGCAGGACTTCGATGTGGTCGGCCCGATTTGCGAATCCAGCGACGTGTTCGGCCATCGGGTCAAGCTGCCGCAGGCAACCGCCGCCGGCGATGTGATGGTGATCGCCGATGCCGGGGCCTACGGGTTCAGCATGGCAAGCACCTACAATCTGCGTACGCTGCCGGCAGAGTCGATTCTGCCCAGTGCTTGAGACAGCAAGAAACGAGACCATGACCGACTGGATTTTCAATCGCGCCACCATTGGCTGCTTCCGCTTCGTGCGTTGCGCGTTTGATGCGCAGACCGGCGTTGCGCAGTTGGTGTATGCCTTCGATGACGGCCCCGAGCTGACCGAAACCGTGACCCTTCCGGGTGCGCCATTTGCTCTGGATGCACAGCGCGAGGCCGCCGCCCAGCGCGCGCTGCGCCTGCTGCATCTCATCGCCGGGGTGAGTTATTACAAGGCAGCGGTGCCTTCCGGGATTCGCATTGATGACTACACCATCGATGCCGAAACCGCCGCACTGTTGGAAGAGATCTATCACAACGGCTTGGGCGAGTTCGCCTATCGCAATGGTTTGGAATTGCGTGGCAAGATCCGGTTTCCGGTGGCGGCATCGAACGCCATCGCCGCGCCCGTACTGGGCCTGCGCACGCACGCATTGGTCGCCATCGGCGGTGGCAAGGACTCGCTGGTCAGTATCGAGGCGCTGCGTGCCGAAGGTGTAGCGCAAACCGTCACCTGGATTGGCGGCTCGCAACTGATCGCCGCCTGCGCCGCGCACACCGGTCTGCCCACGCTCAATATCGGCCGCCAGCTTGCGCCGCAATTGTTCGACTTCAACCGGCAGGGCGCGTGGAACGGGCATATCCCCGTCACCGCAGTGAACTCGGCCATCATGGCGTTCGCGGCGGTGGTGTTGGGTGTGGATCAGGTGGTGTTTTCCAACGAACGTTCGGCCAGCTATGGCTCGATGATCATGTCCGCCGACGGCACGGTCACCAGCGAGGTCAATCATCAATGGTCGAAAGGGTGGGGGTTTGAATCCGCATTCGGTACTTACGTGCAAACGCATGTGGCTGCGGATTTGCAGTACTACTCCTTGCTGCGCCCACTCAG
>DAORUL010000250.1:0-1565 GCA_035433165.1 Thermomonas sp.
GCCAGCGCCAGCGCCAGCATCGGCAGTGCGGGCAGGATGTACATGTCGCGCTTGCCGGAGGGAATGCTGAAGAACACAAACACCAGCACCACCCAACCCAGGAGTACGGCATAGCGCGCATCGCGGCGCTCAAGGCGGTGCTTCCACGCCGGAATCGCCCATGGCAGCACCAGCAGGGTCGGCAGCCAGGTGGTCAGCGCCACTTCGATGAAGTACCACCACGGCTGGCCGTGGTGCCAGGAATTGGCATAGCGGGTGACGGTCTGCCGCAGCAAAATGTCATCGACATACGCGCGGTAGGCATCGCCGCCATTGCCCAGCGCGGCCACCAGCATCGGCACCAGCCAAACTCCGCACGCCGCCAGGAAGGCCAGCGGGCCAAGCCAGAATTTCGGATTGCGTGCGTGCACGCGCACGTTGGGCCAGCCGCGCAGCGACGCCATGCCGGCAGGCATCAGCATCAGCAGCGCGATCACGCCCACGCCCTTGGTAATCGTGCCCAGCCCCGCCGCCGCCCAGCCCAGCGCCCACATGCGCCAGTCGGGGCCCTTCCACACATGCCGCAGCAGGCCATAGCAAGACAGGGTGATCCAGAACACCACCATCGGATCGATCTGCGCTTTCTTGGCCTGGAAGGTGAACTGGATGGTCAGCAGCACCGCCCAGCCGGCGTGGATGCCCACCCGTGGCGTCCATAGCCGCTTGCCCAGATCGACCACGCACCACAACGTGCCCAGTGCGGCCAGCAGCGAGGGCAGCAAAAACGCGATACGCAGATTGCCGGTCAGCCACAGCAGGCTGGCCTGCATCCACATGAACAGCGGTGGTTTGTCCGAATACAGTTCGATGCCGCGCTGTGGAAACAGCCAGTTGCCGCTTTCCACCATGTGTTTGGCCACCAGCGCGAAGCGCGGCTCATCGGCCGGCCACGGGTCACGCAGGCCGAGGCCGGTGGCAAGGATCAGCAGGGCAAACAGCCAGAACAGCCAGAGGTCGCGGCGAGTGAGTGTCATGGCCAGTAGTCTGAACGGGAACGGTTAGCGTTTTCTCAGCCGCGCACAGAAAAACCCGTCCATGCCGCCTTCGCCGGGCAGGCGCTGGTGCCCAAAGCCGGTGTCGTGGCCGAAGTGGGCGTCCAGTGGAGCGAGTGCGGCATCGGCGGTGCGGGCAAGGAAGGCTTCGATTTGCGCGCTGTTTTCGGCGCGCAGGATCGAGCAGGTGGCATACACCAGCGTGCCGCCGGGGGCGAGCAGTGGCCACAACCCATCCAGTAATTGCGATTGGGTCTGACACAGCGCAGTGATGTCTCCGGGCTGCCGGTGCAGCAACACGTCGGGCTGCCGCCGCACGATCCCGCTGGCGCTGCACGGGGCGTCGATCAGGATGGCATCGAAGAGGGTGCCATCCCACCACGTGGCAGGCGATGTGGCATCACCAATCCGCACATCGACTTCCAATCGCAACCGGGTGAAGCTGTCTTGCATCCGTCGTACGCGGCGGGCATCCACATCCAGTGCGGTGATGCGCAAGCTGGCATCGCGTTCGGCCAGATGCGCGGCCTTGCC
>DAORUL010000251.1:0-1544 GCA_035433165.1 Thermomonas sp.
CGGCCCTGGCATTACTGCGCGCACCCACGGCGGAAGACGCCGGCAGCCTGCACAACACCGCAACAGCGGGGGTGCGAGCACCCCGCAGCTGAGCGGTCAGCGCGCATCCTAACGGGATACGTCCTTGATTTTGTTAAGAAAGGCGAAACAACGCGCGCAGGACTGCCAAGCCGATCGCAAAACTGCGCCGCTTACAACGCCGGCTGCGCGGCACCGTACCCCAGCTCCGGCAGTTGCGCCGGATCGTCAAAACTGACCACTTCCCAGGTTGCTTGGTCGGCCAACAAGGCGCGCACCAAGTGGTTGTTCAGGGCATGGCCGGACTTGTAGCCGGTATAAGCCCCCAAGATCGGATGCCCCGCCAAATACAGATCACCGATCGCGTCCAGAATCTTGTGGCGTACGAATTCATCGGCGTAGCGCAGGCCGTCTTCGTTCAGCACGCGGAACTCATCCAGCACAATGGCGTTGTCCATCGACCCGCCCAACCCAAGGTTGCGATCGCGCATGAATTCCAGATCGCGCATGAAACCGAAGGTGCGCGCACGGCTGACTTGCTTGATATAAGCATCGGTGGAAAAGTTGAACTCCACCCGCGACAGCGCATCCGGAATCGCCGGATGGTCAAACCGCACCGTGAAATCCAGGCGGAATCCGTTGTAAGGCTCGAATTTGGCGTACTTGTCGCCATCGCTCACTGCCACCGGCTTGAGAATGCGGATAAAGCGTTTGGCCACCGACTGCTCGACAATTCCGGCCGATTCCAGCAGGAATACAAATGGCCCGGCCGAGCCGTCCATGATCGGCACTTCCGGCGCAGTGAGGTCGATATACGCATTGTCGATGCCCAACCCGGCCAGCGCCGACATCAAGTGTTCCACCGTCTGCACCTTGGCACCGTTGCAGCTGAGCCCGGTACACAGCGTGGTTTCAGTCACCAGGGCTGCGGCGGCCGGCATTTCGACCACCGGATCGAGGTCGGTGCGACGAAACACGATGCCGCTATTGACCGGGGCCGGGCGGATGGTGAGAAAGACTTTTTCCCCGCCATGCAAGCCCACGCCGGTGGCACGGATAAGGTTTTTGAGTGTACGTTGGCGCAGCATCGTGGAAGATTACCATGCGTAAAGCTGAATACTTGCCAAAACTGCCGCCAAAACAGCTGTCAAAACAACGCCGCGCAAGCGCCTTGCACGAAGCTGGAAAACCGGCCGACCGGCAACGCCGATCGACCGCAAAACCCGTGGGCGGGCCGCCCACAGGCCGGGGACACAAACACCGCATCGCACCCCCGGCCGCAGGACAGGGGTGCTGGTTACCGCATCAGTCGGCCTGACGACGCAGGAACGACGGGATATCCAGATAGTCGTCCCTGGGCAGTTCAGCAGCCTGCGAGGTGGCATCCACATTGCGACGCAGTGCACTGGAGAAGCTGGACGGCATCGGCGGCACAAAGCTGTCGGTGACCGCGTCGATCGGCAAGCCTGTAGTGCCATCGCGTTTGATCTGCGAGCGCACCAACTCGACTTGCGGACGGCGCGACG
>DAORUL010000252.1:0-1542 GCA_035433165.1 Thermomonas sp.
CGGCGTCTCCACCGGCAGGCGGCCGGCTTCGGCGCGCTTGACCACGTCCTCGATCATCGCCACCAGCCCCATGTGCATGCCGTCGTTGGGGTGGTAGATGCGCTCGACGCCGTAGGCCTGCAGCTCGCGGATTTCCTCCGGGGTGATGGTGCCGCCGCCGCCGGCGAACACGCGGATGTGCGCGGCGTCGCGCTCCTTCAGCATGTCCACCATGTACTTCAGGTATTCGACGTGGCCGCCCTGGTAGGACGACAGCGCGATGGCGTCGGCGTCTTCCTGCAGCGCCGCGCGCACCACGTCCTCCACGCTGCGGTTGTGGCCCAGGTGGATGACCTCCGCGCCCTGCGCCTGGATCAGCCGGCGCATGATGTTGATCGCAGCGTCATGGCCGTCGAACAGGCTGGCGGCGGTGACGAAGCGCAGGGGGCTGCGGTGTTCGTCAAGCGTAGTGGCGGGCGCGGTTGGAAGTTTGGCGACGTGAGTATTCATCGGGCTGCGTTCACATGGGACGTGGCAATCGCGCATTGTACCGCCCATGCAAACGCAACCCGCCGCGGTTGCGGCTGCCCTACTTCACTTCATCAAACACGTATTCATGCTGGCCATCGCGCACGATGAGCTGGCGCACGCCACCCTTCTCGGCACGGACAAATGGAAATCCGGCCGCCACCGGGTCGATGGTGACAAACGCCAGACTGCCGTCAGGTTGCGGCTGGGTTGCAACCGCAGAGGCAAACGCGCCCACATCGAAGATCACTTTCCCGGGCTTGCGAACGACCTGCAGATCCCCCAGTGCAGCGTTGTGATAGCGCGGCGCAAGGGTGGCCAGCGCTGTGCTGTCTGCCGGCCACTGCAGCAACTTGCGCTGTGCATCGAATGCAGCGCGATTGGCTTTGGCCGTGGCGGTCGCAGCAGCCACCGCCTGCGGCTGGCCATCGAACATCAACTCCATTAACCGACGCTTGAACGGGCCACGCAGGTACACGCCCTCATCGGCATTGGTCAGAATCACAGCACCGACCTTCTGCTCCGGCCACCACATCATATTGGAATGGAAGCCGCCCAAATCGCCGCCATGGTCGATCACGGTGACGCCGTCGCTGTTGTCCACCATCAAGGCCATCGCGTAATTTTTGTCCACGCCCAGGGCGATTTGCGGCTCACGACGTTGCAACAAAGCAGCCTCGCCGATGTAGCGCTTGCCATCCGGCAGCAGGCCACGGTCGATTTCCATTTGTACATACTTGAGCATGTCATCCACGGTGCTCCATGCCGCACCGGCCGGGCGTGAGGCGACGATGGTGTCGTTCAACCCCATGCCCATGACCTGGACTTTATGGTTGATGTCGTAACCGTGCGGCGCGGCGTAGTCACCGGTTTGCGCCTTGGCATAATCGAAGGTGGTGTTGTGCATGCCCAATGGGTCAAACACTAAGCCTTGCATGGCCTTGTCGTAGCCGGCGCCCAGCTCACTACCGGGGTATGCAACTTGGCCGCCGATATAACCCGCAGCTGCAGCCATCGGGTTGGAATACTGGAACA
>DAORUL010000253.1:0-1505 GCA_035433165.1 Thermomonas sp.
GCGCAAAGGCTCGTGGGCCGATTTCTGCAACCCAGCCAGCGAATCGGCTGCAAACCCGCGCCAGCATTGAGTTTTCTATCCTGGCCGTTTTTCGTTTGGCCTGGGTGCAAACCTGCAAACCCGGTGCGCACCGAGGTTCGCACCTTCTGCGTTCCCGCCATCCCGCACACGACAGCGCTGACGCCCGCTGGCCGACGCGGCCGGGTGCGAACCGCAAACCTGCAAACCTTGTTTTTGTGTCGGACGGTGGCGAAATGCTGCGCTCGCGCCCCCCGTATCGGAACATCGCCAGGAAGGACCCCTTTCGCTTGGTGCATATGTGCGTGCACCGACCCTAACAATAGGCGGTGACCATCACCATCGTCACAACCATCACGGTAGATGGCCCGGCGTGACGGTGGTGATGGTCGTGACGGTCGCTGCTTATTGTTTACACCGGCGAAAGCACAGATATGCCCTCGGCACGATCATCACGCAGGGCGCGTAGCGGTGGATCGCAGTGGGCGATGGGGAACCAGCATGGATGAACGTGGACGGTGCTGGACCACCCTCGGTAGACTGATGGGCAATGAATCCGCATCTGCTCACCCTGGCCCTGACCACACCGCTCGAACAACTGCTGGAGTTGCCGAACGCGGTGCGGATTGCCGCCTGCGCCCGAGAGGATTTGCAGCGCTTCAGCGCAGAGCAGTTGGCGCAGATGTTGGCCAGTATGGATGCCGCCATCACCGATACCGTGACATTGGCGCAAATCAAGTACGGCGGTGAACTGATCGACCGTTACGAGAAGCGCGACCTGGACTGGTTCATCGAGGTCGCCATTCAAGCCGAATGGCCGCGCCTGAGGTCAGCACCTGCAACGGATCGGGATTACCTCCGGCTCTTGGCGCTGTACAAGTTGGGCGTGGTGATTGAGGCCACAGCAGATACCCCGTCAGGGATCATCATCAGGCCGGCGGTCGATGCGCTGATGGAATCGTTGGAATCCTTGGTGATGGCCGATCTGTTGCCGGAACCGCCATCAATGGAACAGCTCATCGAGGAAGCGTGGAAGGCCGGACTCACGCCGCAGCCCGTTGCCGCCGATGAAGTGCGCAAGGCCCAAAGCCAGGCAGTCAGACGGGCGGCCGATGCTCGACATGCCAGCAACCGGGCCGCAAGGCAAAAGGCCCTGGAACTGTTCGCTTCGAACACCTACCGCACCAAGGAAGAGGCCTACCGCATCATCGGCGCGCAAGTCTGCAAGGCACCGGGCACGATCAAGAATTGGATCGCGGGCATTCCAAAAGACTCGCCGCCCAAGTAATTTCACTGCGAACCTTCACGCTGCGCGCAGCGTGATCATCGTGCGCGCACCGTGTCTATGAATGCCAAATCTTGTGGCATTCAATACAGAGCATCCCCAAACGACCACGGATGCTCGCCATGTACCAACCCCGTCCTGCACTGCCCGAAACCGGCTTCGTTCGGTTGCCGCAGATTCTGTCCCTGATCCCCATCAGCCG